>JBFYOK010000100.1:0-4060 GCA_041303845.1 Microbacteriaceae bacterium
ACCCACTTCATTTGTATCCCAACGATTACCGCGAACCCTTAGGCTGATGTCATGTCCACGGTGAAGTCGACAGCGGATGCTCGCGCGCTGATTACTCGTTTACGTTCGTCTTTCGGCTCAGGCGTCACCCGCACGCACGCGTGGCGAAAATCACAACTCGATGCGCTGCGCCGCATGATCCTCGACAACGAGGAGCAGTTCGAACTCGCGCTCGCCGAAGATTTGGGCAAACCTGCAACGGAGACGCAGATCACCGAAATTGGTTTCGTTCTCGCGGAACTCGATTTTGCCCTGAAGCACCTTGCTCGCTGGCTTCGCCCCACTCGCGTTCGCGTTCCCGCGTCGCTGTTGCCCGCAACGGCGAAGGTTGTCAGCGAACCGGTTGGTGTCGTGCTCATTATCGGGCCATGGAATTATCCGATGCAGTTAATCCTTGCCCCGCTGGTCGGTGCGCTGGCCGCGGGCAACGCTGTTGTTCTCAAGCCGAGTGAGATGGCGCCGGCAACCTCAAGTCTGCTGGTGAAACTCGTAGCCGAGTATCTTGACTCCTCGGCTGTCGCTGTCGTTGAGGGTGCTGCGGCAGAAACCGGATGGTTAATCGAGCAGCCTTGGGACCACATCCTCTACACCGGCAATGAGCGGGTTGCTCGCATCATCGCCGAGGCCGCAGCGAAACACCTGACGCCGACCACTCTGGAGCTGGGGGGCAAGAGCCCAACGTTTGTCGACGACACCACCGACGTGTCAGCTGCCGCTCGCCGGATCGCCTGGGGCAAGTTTGTTAATGCTGGACAAACGTGTGTCGCGCCCGACTACGTTTTGGTGACGCCCACTGTTCGGCCCGCGCTCCAAAAGGCACTGGCCGATGCGGTTCGCGAGATGTTTGGCGACAACCCACGCGAGTCGCGCAGTTTCGCCCGCATCGTCAACGAACGCCACTTTGCCCGGTTGGCCGGTCTGCTGGGCAAAGCCCCCAAGCTGGCTGATGCCGCGACACGCTACTTTCCGCCGACCTTCGTCGACGGCGACGCCAACAGCGAACTGATGAGGGAAGAAATCTTCGGACCGATCTTGCCGGTTCTTGAGGTCGCCGATCACACTGCGGCTATCGAGTTCATCAACGCTCGACCGAAACCACTTGCTCTCTACGTCTTCAGTGAAAACAGCGCGGTGCGGCGTGATTTCACGACGCACACGAGTTCGGGCGCGCTCGGGTTCAACATTCCTCTTGCCCACATGAGTGTGCACGACTTGCCATTCGGAGGAGTTGGCGCGAGTGGCTCGGGCGCGTACCACGGCAAGCGTTCGTTTGACACGTTCAGTCACGAGAAGGCGGTGCTCTCGAAGCCCCTTCGCCCAGAAACCCTTCGCGTCATCTTTCCCCCGTATTCCCGATCCAAAAGATCGATTGCGACCGGAGCTTTACGCAAGCTCAGTTAGGAGAATCATGTCCACGACTATGCCAGATCCCATCAATCCACCCACGGGAACTCTCGACATGCTCGGCAACTTCGCTGGCAATGCGCAGTCGATGACCTTCACCGGGCCGACTCGACGAGAGCACGATTCGTTGGGCGACGTGGATGTTCCGGCTGAGGCCTATTGGGGAGTGCACACTTTCCGCGCTCTCGAGAATTTCCCGATCGCACGTCGACCCATCAGCACGTTCCCCGAGCTCATTGTTGCCCTCGCGCAGGTCAAGCAGGCAGCAGCCCGCGCAAACCTCGAAATCGGAGATCTTGATCCCGCGAAGGCCAAGGTTATCGACGAGGTGTGCCAAGAAATCCGGGAGGGCAAATGGCACGATCAGTTTGTCGTCGGAATCATTCAGGGTGGTGCCGGCACGTCGACGAACATGAACGCTAACGAGGTCATCGCTAATATTTGCCTCGAGAAGATGGGCTTCGCTAAGGGCGACTACGAGCACCTCCACCCGATCGACGATGTCAATCGATCACAGTCGACCAACGACGTGTACCCGACCGCCGTCAAGATCGCTATTGCACACGCGCTCGTGGGCATGCTCGACGAACTCGCACTCTTGCGTGATTCATTCGCCGCGAAGGGTGTCGAGTTCAAAGAAATTCTCAAGGTCGGGCGCACGCAGCTTCAGGATGCAGTGCCGATGACACTCGGCCAGGAATTCCGAGGGTTTGCCACGACACTCGGTGAAGACGTCGACCGCCTGCGAGAGACCCTCTGGATTCTCGCCGAGGTCAACATGGGTGCCACGGCCATCGGCACCGGCATCACGGCCGATCCGGCTTACACGCCCGCAGTTGTTCGCCACCTGCGTGACACAACCGGACTCGACATCGAAGGCGCACCCGACCTGATCGAAGCCACGAGCGATGCTGGTGGTTTCATGTCGTTCAGTGCCGCTCTCAAGCGCTCGGCAATCAAGCTCAGCAAGATTTGCAATGACTTGCGCCTTCTGTCGTCGGGTCCGCAGGCCGGTTTCGGTGAAATCAATCTGCCTGCGCGCGCTGCCGGGTCATCGATCATGCCCGGCAAAGTCAACCCGGTTATTCCCGAGGCCGTCAGCCAGGTTGCGTATTACATTGCGGGCACCGACGTGACGGTCACGATGGCGGCCGAGGCAGGCCAGCTGCAGCTCAACGCCTTCGAGCCGGTTATCGCCGCGTCACTGTTGACGAGCATCAGCTGGATGAAGCAGGCCTGCTGGACACTCCGGGTGAACTGTGTTGACGGAATCACCGCAAACGTCGAGCGCCTCGAAGGAATGGTTGCGTCGAGCGTCGGTGTGATTACCGCGTTGATCCCGTTCATTGGATATGGCCCTGCCTCCGAGCTCGCCAAACAGGCATTGAAGACGGGACGCCCGGTCGCTGACCTCGTCGTCGAAGCTGGCCTCATGAGCCGCGAGGATGTCCTGCGCGAGATGTCACCGGCGAAGTTGACGGGCGCCAGCTAGTAACTCACTCAACTGGATTGCCGTCGCGAAACGCGCCGGCCGGCTCTACAAGTGCATGAGCGAGTGAATCTCGCGGTGTGCGAGTTTCGTTCGTCCATTGAGGGCATCGAGTTCGAGAATGACGGCGATACCCGCAACCTCCCATCCGGCTCGCTCGAGGAGCGTGCAGGAGGCGTTGATGGTGCCCCCGGTTGCCAGCACGTCATCGAGCACGAGCACACGAGATCCCGCGGGCAAACTGTCGGGATTCACCTGAAAACTCGCGGTGCCGTACTCGAGCGTGTAAGTCTCGGTGAGAACGTGGCCGGGCAACTTGCCGGCCTTGCGCACGGGCAACACTCCGGCTCCGACATCGATTGCGGCCGCTGCGGCCAGCAAGAACCCGCGCGCCTCGAGGCCAGCCACGGCATCGAATTGGCCGACGAATGGCTCGACGAGCGCATCCACCACGGCCCGAAACGATGGACCATGGGCGAAGACGGGCGTGAGGTCTCGAAACAGAATTCCCGGTTCGGGAAAGTCCGGAACGGTCAACATGCGTTCGTTGAGCAGGTCAGTGATTTCGGTCACGACTGCGAGCCTACTCAACGCAAACTGCCAGTCATTGGAAGCCACCGCACCGCATCGACACAGTGACGGCACTACCCTTATCGAATGCGTTTCCTCCACGTAACCCAATCCGGCACCAGCGCGCCTGCGCTCGCCGTCGAAGCGGCCGACGGCGCCCTTGTGCTAGCCGACGTGCTCGACGATGCCCCTCGCGATTTGCAGGAACTGATTGAGCGTGGTCAAGGCGAGTGGAAACGTGTTTGGGAGATGACCGCGAATGCGCTGAGCAGTGGTGTCTCCGTCACCCCGCCATCGGAGTTCACTCGTGAGCCTGCGGTGCTCCGCCCGCCGGCAATCATCGCCATTGGTCTGAACTACGCCGAACACGCTGAGGAACTGGGTCTCGACATTCACGCTGACCCAACAGTTTTTCCGTTACTGCCGAATTCACTCGCAGCAGATGGAGCGACGCTCAGCTGGTCACGAGCGCTCACCGCACAACTCGACTACGAGTGTGAGCTCGGAGTCGTTATCGGCAAGCCGGCCAAAGACGTCAGCGTTGACGATGCTCTGGAC
>JBFYOK010000101.1:0-2959 GCA_041303845.1 Microbacteriaceae bacterium
GTGCGTTCGCAATCACCGCTGTGGCACAACTGGCCTCAGGGATTATCTTCATGCTTTTCTTGCGACCCGACCCGCTCGCGTTATCTGGTGGTCTCGGCTCGGCGAATCCGACGAACAAGCGCGGCATCGGGCATGCGATCACGCTTTTGTCCAACAATGTCCCGGCCGCGGCAGCCGTCTTCGTGCTCGCCATGAGCCACGCTGTGATGGTCGCTGTCATGGCCATGACTCCGGTTCATCTCGCTCATCTCGGTGTCGAAGTGAGCGTTATCGGTTTCACAATCAGCCTTCACACAGCCGGCATGTATTTGTTTTCGCCGGTTTTTGGATGGTTTGCTGACCGCATCGGTCGCCGGGGTGTGATTTTGGTCGGCCAAGGAATGTTCTTGGCGAGTTTGATCATCAACGGGTTCTTTGCCGAATCCGTTGGCTGGATTACGGTGTCGATGATTCTGCTCGGTCTCGGCTGGTCGGCGAGCACGGTGTCAGCTTCCGCTCTCGTCACGGACTCGATTGCCCCAGCCGACAAGACGACGGTTCAGGGATTCTCAGACTCGGTCATGAGTTTTGCTGGCGCCGGTGGAGGACTCGTTGCGGGCGTGATTCTGTCCGCCGTTGGGTACGGCCTGTTGAGCATCCTCGTCATCGTTTTAGTTGTGGCAGCGAGTGCGGGAGCGATGCTGACACGCGCACGTTCCGCCAACGCCTAAAATCAAGGTCGTGCCTACTCGACTTTCCCACCTGTTCCTGCGAACCCTGCGTGACGACCCGGCGGATGCCGAAGTTGCCAGCCACAAGCTGCTCGTTCGCGCAGGCTACATTCGCCGACAGGGACCAGGCCTCTTCGCCTGGTTGCCATTAGGTATGCGAGTGAAGGCCAAGGTCGAAAAGGTTGTCCGTGAAGAGATGACCGCGGCGGGTGCTCAAGAAGTTCACTTCCCCGCCCTGCTGCCCAAGGAGCCCTACGAGGCAACGGGTCGATGGGAAGAGTACGGCGACGGAATCTTCCGTTTGCAAGACCGCAAAGATGCCGATTATCTCCTTGCGCCGACGCACGAAGAGGTCTTCACGCTGATGGTCAAGGATCTCTACTCCTCGTACAAAGACCTGCCCCTGACGATTTATCAGATCCAGGACAAGTACCGTGACGAGGCCCGCCCGCGTGCCGGACTCCTGCGCGGTCGCGAGTTCACCATGAAAGACGCGTACTCTTTCGACGCAACAGATGAGGGTCTTGTTGCGAGCTATCAAGCTCAGCGCGATGCCTATGAGCGCATTTTTGAGCGCCTTGGCCTCGACTACGTCATTGTCAAGGCGGATGCCGGTGCCATGGGCGGCTCGCGCTCGGAAGAGTTCTTGCACCCGAGCCCGGTCGGGGAGGATAGCTTCGTGCGCACGGCTGGCGGTTACGCGGCCAACATCGAAGCTTTCACCACGGTGGCGCCGCCCGCGCTGCCCGTCGAAGGTGTTCCGGCGGCACACGTGTTTGACTCACCAGAAACGCCAACAATTGACTCTCTGGTTGCGTTTGTGAATGACAATCACGCGCGTGAGGATGGTCGCGCCTGGTCCGCCGGGGACACTCTCAAGAACGTCGTGCTCGCGCTGACTCATCTCGATGGCACCCGCGAACTCATCGCTGTCGGCCTGCCGGGTGACCGTGAGGTCGAACTCGCTCGCATTGAGGTCGCATTCGCCCCGGCTGAGGTCGAGGCAGCAACCGAGGCCGACTTCGCCAAGAACAAGGCGCTCGTCAAGGGGTACATCGGCCCGTGGTCTGACCGGGGTCCCGTGCTCGGCGCCGAGGGAACATCGAAGATCCGCTACTTCGTCGACCCCCGCGTGGTCGATGGAACCCAATGGATTACCGGAGCCAACCTGCACGAAAAGCATGCCCTCTTTGTCACGGCTGGAAGAGATTTCGTGGCTGATGGTGTTATCGAGTGTGCCGAAGTGCGCGCGGGTGACCCAGCACCCGACGGCTCGGGTCCGGTGGAAATCGCGCGTGGAATCGAAATTGGCCACGTGTTCCAGCTCGGTCGCAAGTACGCCGAGGCGCTCGGCCTCAAGGTGCTCGATGAAAACGGCAAGCTCGTCACGGTCACTATGGGTTCCTATGGAATCGGCGTCACGAGAATCGTCGCCGTTATCGCGGAAGCCAACCACGACGAAAAGGGACTGATTTGGCCCCGTGAAGTCGCTCCGTTCGATGTGCACGTTGTCGCAACGGGCAAGGATGACTCCGTCTTTGACATCGCCGACACGATTATCGAAGGTCTCGAAACGAACGGTTTCGACGTTCTTTACGACGACCGTCCCAAGGTTTCTCCCGGTGTGAAGTTTGGCGATGCCGAGATTATCGGCGTGCCGATCATCCTCATCGTCGGTAAGGGTGCCGCCGAAGGTCTTGTCGAACTGTGGGATCGGCGTTCGGGTGAGCGCACCGAACTTCCCATCGCAGAGGCTGTCGCCGCGATTACCGCATTGGGTTAGTTTTCACCTATTCGATAGGCTGAACCCTCGCACGAAAGAGTTTTTTCGGAGCGCACATGTGAATAGGGAGGCCCATCGTGGACATTAATCTTCGTGATCTGAAGCTCATGGAGTCAGAAAAGGGAATTCCCTTTGATGAGCTCGTGTCCATGATCGAGTCGGCCATTCTCGCGGCCTACCAAAAGCATGTTGCGCAAACCACTGATGTTGCGCAGGCTGACGTGGCAGCTCGCGTTGAACTTGACCGTCGGACCGGCATCATCACCGTTTACGCTCCAGAACTCGATGACGAGGGTGCCGTCATTGGCGAAGGCATCGTTACACCCGAAGACTTTGGCCGCATCGCCGCGTTTGCCGCCAAACAGGTGATGAGTCAACGGATGCGCGAACTCGCGGACGAGAAAATTCTTGGCGACTTCAAGGGGCACGAAGGTGACATTCTCGCCGGAATTGTGCAGCAGGGATC
>JBFYOK010000102.1:0-4668 GCA_041303845.1 Microbacteriaceae bacterium
GTTGTAGTGACCTGTCGTTCGATTTCCTCGCGAACGCGAGTCGCAATATCTTGCGACGTCGTGACGAGTATTGCGGATGCCAGTTCGTCGTGTTCGGCCTGAGAAATCAGGTCTGCTGCAACAAGCCTCGGATTCGCGCTGTCGTCGGCAATGATGAGGATCTCCGTCGGTCCGGCTTCCGAGTCAATGCCCACCAGTCCGCGCACCAAACGCTTTGCAGCGGCGACGTAGACATTTCCCGGACCGGTCACGACCCGAACCGGTTCAAGCCCGATGGATTCGACGCCATATGCGAAAGCGCCAACCGCACCCGCGCCACCAATCGCATAAACCTCGTGAACTCCCAAGAGTCCGGCGGTGGCAAGGATGGTCGGATGCACTCGACCGCCAAACTCGGCTTGCGGCGGTGAGGCGATGGCAATGGATTCAACACCGGCAACCTGCGCCGCAACGACGTTCATGATGACACTGGACGGGTAGACCGCCTTACCGCCCGGAACATAGAGTCCGACGCGATCGACCGGCAACCACCGCTGAGTTACCGTTGCCCCAAGCGCAACGTCGACACTTTTTTCTGGTGGGACGCCCGCAGCCGACGCCAACTGCACGCGCCGAATCGACTCGAGGATTGCAGCGCGCAGACCTGGCTCCAGGGCATCCATCGCCTCACGAATATGTTCGACAGGAACACGAATCTCGTAGGACGACACGTGGTCAAATTTTTCGGCCTGGTCGCGGAGCGCTTCGATTCCTCGAGAAACAATGTCGTCGATGATTTCGCGGGCAGAAACGAGAGCACGGTCGATGTCGCTTCGAATTCTGGGCAGTTGCGCGGCAATTTGAGCCCTCGTCAAGCGAGAGTCACGGAAGTCCAGCGTGCGCATCATTGTGAGTCCAGCCTAAGAGGCGATACAGGTCGGCCCGAGCAGAGTCTTCACTTCGCCATAGAAATCGGGCGTCACCCGAATTCGGAGGGGAACTTCGAAGATGCGCACACCTCCCGAGCGTGTCAGACGCAAGCGAACTTCGGTGTCGCCAGGGTGCCTGCGCAAACAATCATGGAGGGCCTGCATCGTTGGACCTGTTGCCCGGAGTTCCGGAAGAACGAGAGTCACCGGTCGTCCCGGTTCAGTAACGGTGATCTGCGGCACCGACAGGGCGTGCGCGTGAAGGGCTACGCCATCGTCACGTTGGTTGACTCGCCCCTTGATGGCAACGACGGTGTCCGTGGTCAACATCGCACCAAACTCTTGGAATGTACGCCCCATGAACATGATGGTGATTTCGCCGGAGAAGTCCTCCAGCGTCACGCGCGCATACATGTTGCCGGACTTCGCTGTTCGACGCTCTACTTCGGTGAGAAGCCCAGAAACCGTCACTTGTTCTCCATCGGCCAGCGCCTCGTCTTCCAGTAAGGCGCCGATGGACACTGTTGCATGCTTGGCGAGTTCCAGCTCGAGACCGGCCAGCGGATGGTCAGACACGTAGAGCCCCAACATTTCACGCTCGAAAGCTAGCTTTTCGCGCTTCGACCATTCCGGGCGAACGGGCACAACATGACCGGATTCTTCAAACTCGAACATGTCGCCGAACAAATCGACCATGCCATGAGCTTCGTTCTTCTTGAGGCTCACCGCGGAGTCGATTGCCTCTTCATGAATTTCAATGAGGGCACGACGGGTCGAACCCGTGGTGTCAAACGCGCCTGCCTTGATGAGCGATTCGACAGCTTTGCGACTTGCCGCAGCAGCCGGGACCTTCTTCAGGTAATCGTGGAACGAGACGAACGGACCCTTTTCGCTTCGTGCTGACTTGATCATTTCGACCACGTTAAAGCCGACATTTCGAATGGCGCCGAGTCCGAAGCGGATGTCATCCCCGACGGCGGTGAATCGACCGTCGGATTCGTTAACATCCGGCGCGAGAACTTGGATTCCCATCCGACGGCACTCGGACAAATACAACCCGAGCTTGTCTTTGCTGTCCCCCACGCTCGTCAACAATGCCGCCATGAACTCGGCTGGATAGTTGGCCTTGAGGTATGCGGTCCAGTAGCTGAGGACACCGTAACCGGCTGAGTGCGCCTTATTGAAGGCGTAGTCAGCGAACGGAACGAGAACTTCCCACAGTGTCGTGATCGCGGCTTCGCCGTACCCGTTTGCGAGCATGCCCGCTCGGAAACCGTCAAACTGCTGATCGAGTTCGTCTTTCTTCTTCTTGCCCATCACACGACGCAAAACATCGGCTTGACCGAGCGTATAGTTGGCGACCTTCTGAGCTGCAGCCATGACCTGCTCTTGGTAAACGATGAGACCGTACGTTCCTCCGAGCACCTCGGCAAGGGGCTCTTCGAGTTCCGGGTGAATCGGCTCAATCTTCTGAAGACCGTTCTTGCGCAACGCGTAGTTGATGTGAGAATTCACACCCATCGGGCCGGGCCGATACAGAGCGATGACGGCTGAGATGTCTTCAAAGTTGGTCGGTTTCAGTTGCCGAAGCAGGGCTCGCATAGGGCCACCATCAAGCTGGAACACACCGAGAGTGTCACCACGACTCAAGAGTTCGTAGGTCTTGGGGTCGGCGTCTAGGTCGAGGAGTTCCGGCTCGAGTACAACATCTCGATTCGAGCGGATGTTCGACAGGGCATCCTCGACAACCGTCAAGTTTCTCAGCCCCAAGAAATCCATCTTCAATAGACCGAGCGACTCACAGGGAGGCTGGTCGAACTGCGTGATGATCGCACCGTCGTCTTCGCGCGCCATGATGGGCAGCACGTCGATGAGTGGCTCTGCCGACATGATGACGCCGGCAGCGTGCACGCCCCACTGTCGCTTCAGGTTTTCTAGGCCGAGTGCGGTGTCGAAGGCCGTGCGGCACTCGTCATCGGTTTCGATGAGCGCACGCAGCTCGTTTGCCTCCTTGTAACGGTCAGATTCTTTGTTGAAGACGTCCGTGAGTCCGATGTCCTTGCCCATCACCGACGGCGGCATGGCCTTGGTAAGGCGCTCACCGACCGAGTAGGGCATACCGAGCACGCGCGAGGCATCCTTCAGCGCTTGCTTCGCCTTGATTGTGCCGAACGTGACAATCTGCGCAACCCGGTCATCGCCGTACTTCTCTGTCACATAGCGAATAACTTCCCCGCGACGACGATCGTCGAAGTCGACGTCGACATCGGGCATGCTGACGCGGTCAGGATTCAAGAACCGCTCAAAAATGAGCCCGTGCGCGAGCGGATCGAGCTCGGTGATTCCCATCGCGTACGACGCCAAGGAGCCGGCAGCCGATCCGCGCCCAGGGCCGACCCGGATGCCCTGCTCACGCGCCCAGCGAATAAAGTCCGCCACAACAAGGAAGTATCCCGGGAACCCCATCTTGATGATGACGTCAATCTCGTATGCGGCCTGCGCCTTGTGTGCGTCGGAGACCCCGTTGGGAAAGCGTCGTTCGAGCCCACGTTCGACCTCCTTGGCAAACCACGATGCCTCGGTGTCCCCATCAGGCACGGGGAATCGCGGCATCAGGTCGCGCTTTTCGAATGAGCTTTCACATCGCTCGGCGATCGCGAGCGTGTTGTCACACGCTTCCGGGTAATCCCCGAATATGTGGCGCATCTCTGCAGCCGATTTGAGGTAGTACTCCTGCGATTCGAATTTGAACCGCTTCTCGTCGTGAATTGTGGCCCCCGCCTGCACGCAGAGCAACTTGTCGTGTGCATCAGCGTCGGCAGCGTTCGTGTAATGCAAGTCGTTCGTCGCAACGAGGGGCAGGTTCAGGTCTTTTGCAAGTCGAAGCAGGTCTGTCTTGACGCGACGCTCAATCTCTAGACCGTGATCCATGAGTTCGACGTAGAAGTTTCCTTCGCCGAAGAGATCGCGGAACTCCGCCGCAGCCTCGCGCGCAAGGTCGTATTGACCGAGTCGAATACGGGTTTGAATTTCTCCACCCGGACACCCCGTCGTTCCGATCAAACCCGTGGAAAAACGGGAAAGCAACTCGCGATCCATTCGCGGCTTGTAGTACTGGCCTTCGATCGAGGCGAGGGACGACATCCGGAACAGATTGTGCATGCCTTCGGTACTCGAGGACAGGAGCGTCATGTGGGTATACGCACCATTACCGGATACGTCGTCCTGACCACCATCACCCCAGCGAACTCGAGTGCGATCTGTTCGATGTGTTCCTGGCGTGAAATAGGCTTCCGTGCCGATGATGGGGCGAATTCCAAGGCTTGTGGCTACCGACCAGAAGTCGTAGGCGCCGAACATGTTGCCATGGTCAGTGATGGCAATCGCAGGCATTTTCTGCTCTACCGCGGCACCCAAAAGTTGCTTGATTCGAGCGGCGCCATCGAGCATCGAGAATTCGGTATGGACGTGCAAATGAACGAATGAATCGTCATTATGTGACACGTCAGCGCTCCGATGTTCTCCGTGGAGTGCCTAGTCTATGCGCGGGAAAACCCGGCTCGAAGAATGTCGAGGGCGTGTTCGAGGTCGGGCGGGTAATTGGACACGAACTCGACCCACTCACCCGTCGTTGGATGCTCAAATCCAAGTTTGTGGGCATGCAACCACTGGCGAGTCAGGTCGAGCTTGGCGCTCAATGTTGGATCTGCTCCATAGAGCGTGTCTCCAACGCACGGGTGGCGTTGTGCCGCCATGTGCA
>JBFYOK010000103.1:0-2975 GCA_041303845.1 Microbacteriaceae bacterium
ACAAGACTGTCGGAGGTCGAGCCGGGTCGTGGTCCAAAGACGGCTTCCGCTTCGACACAGGCCCGTCGTGGTACCTCATGCCGGAAGTTTTCGACCACTTCTATCGACTTCTGGGCACCTCGAGCGACAGCCAACTGTCACTGTCGAAACTCGACCCCGGATATCGCGTGCTCTTTGAGGAAGACGGTGTGTTCCCCGCAACCCCCGTGGACGTGAGAGCAGACCGAGAAGCGAACCTGGCTCTTTTTGAATCGCTCGAACCAGGCAGTCGCCCCAAGATGGAGCGCTACCTTGAATCCGCTCGTGACACCTACGAGATTGCGAAGCGGCGCTTCTTGTATACGTCATTCGCGAAACTCGGACCGCTTCTGCGGGCAGATGTTCTTAGCCGTGCGGGGAAGCTCACGCGACTTCTCGGGGAGTCTTTGGCAGATTTTGCAGGCCGCCACGTGCGGGACCCGCGCCTGCGCCAGATTCTTGGCTACCCGGCTGTGTTCCTGGGCTCGTCACCGTACATCACGCCGAGCATGTATCACTTGATGAGTTACCTCGACCTTGAAGACGGCGTGCTCTACGCAAAGGGCGGCTTCAACCGCGTCATTCTCACCATCGAGGCACTCGCTAAAGCAGAGGGCGTCAAGATTCTGACCAGCTCCCCTGTGACGCGCATCCGCACGAGTGTCAACTCGGCCAGCAGTAAGCACTCGGCGACCGCAATCGGCGTGGAATATGAGAAGAACGGCAAGACAGTCAGTCTGGACGCCGATGTGGTGGTTTCAGCCGCGGACCTTCACTTCTCGGAAACGAAGCTCTTGCCGGAGAACCTTCAGACCTACAACCAAAAATGGTGGGACAAGCGCGTGCCCGGTCCGAGCGCTGTGCTCGTGTACCTGGGCGTGAAAGGCCGGTTGCCTCAACTCGTTCACCACAACCTGCTCTTCACGAGCGACTGGAATGACAACTTCGGTCGCATCTTCAACGAACCAACGTCGATTCCGAATCCTGCGTCCATCTACGTCTGCATGCCCAGCGCTACGGATAACGACGTCGCACCGGCCGGCGACGAGAACATCTTTGTGCTCGTACCCGTGCCCGCAGATCCTTCCATCGGGCGCGGAGGAATAGACGGTAAGGGCGACAAGCGCGTCGAGCAGGTCGCAGACCTCGTCATCGCGCAAATCGGCGAGTGGGCCGGCATCCCTGACCTGGCAAGCCGCATCGTCGTTCGTCGCACAATTGGTCCCGCAGATTTCGTGTCGGACTTGAACGCGTGGCGCGGAACCGCCCTGGGCCCAAGCCACGTGCTGTCCCAAAGCGCGTTCTTCCGCGCTGGCAACGTCAGCAAGAAGGTCGACGGCCTCTTTTACGTGGGCGGGTCGACCATCCCGGGAATCGGCCTTCCCATGTGCCTCATCAGCGCCGAAGTTCTGATCAAGCGACTGCGTGGTGACACCACAACTGAGCCCCTGCCGGAGCCGCTATTCCCCACGGTCGATCGATGAGTTTTGTGTATCTGACAGCGCTCGCCGTGTCATTGACGGGCATGGTTCTGCTCGATCGACGGTTCCGCTTGAGTTTCTGGGCGGACGCTCGCCGGTCAGCGATTGCGCTCGTCCTCGGCGTGGTTTTCCTGCTTGCCTGGGACTTCGGCGGCGTTGCCAATGGCATCTTTTTTCGGGGAGAGTCGCCGTGGATGACGGGCGTCCTGGTCGGTCCGGAAATCCCGTTGGAAGAGGTGTTCTTCTTGGCCCTCTTGAGCTATCTCACGCTCAATGTTTTTGGCTGGTTCATGAGTCGGGCAAAGGCTGAAGCATGAACTACCTGACGCTCAACGCAATTTTTCTCGGGGTCATCGCACTCTTCTTGCTGGTCACAATCCTTATTGTGGGACGCCGCTTTCCGTGGCGCATGACGTTGATCACGCTCGCAATCATGCTGATTCTGACCGCTGTTTTCGACAACATCATGATTGGCGTTGGGTTGGTCGCCTACGACGACACCCTGATCTCCGGACTGCGTATTGGTATTGCACCCATTGAAGACTTCGCCTACACGGTCGCGGTGTGCGTGATTGTTCCGTGCGTATGGGTGCTCTCGGAACGACGATCACGGCGATGAGACTTCTCCGCACTCTGTTCGTCTCATCTCGCCCACTCTCGTGGGTTAACACGGCGTTCCCTTTCGCGGCCGCGTATCTGATGACGGCGCGTTCTGTCGACACTGTCTTTATTGTCGGAACAATCTTCTTTCTCGTTCCCTACAACCTCGCGATGTATGGGATCAACGACGTGTTCGATTACGAGTCAGACTTGCGCAATCCGCGCAAGGGGGGCGTTGAAGGCGCCGTGCTCGCACGCGAGTTGCACCGGCCGATGCTCTGGGCCGTTGGGGTAACCACAATTCCGTTCGTCGTGTATCTCGTGGCCGTGGGAAACCCGGCCTCGTGGGTCGCGTTGGCCGTGAGCCTGTTCGCCGTCGTTGCATATTCGCTCAAGGGACTTCGGTTCAAAGAAATCCCGTTCGTCGACTCGGTTACCTCGAGCATGCACTTCGTCAGCCCTGCCATTTACGGGCTGGCCCTGGCGGGAGCAACCTTCACGCCTGCCCTGTGGCTTGTCTTGGGCGCGTTCTTCCTGTGGGGAACGGCATCTCACGCCTTCGGCGCAGTGCAAGACATCCGCGCGGATCGTGAGGGTGGACTCAAGTCGATTGCCACTGCGCTCGGGGCCGCAACCACCACCCGTTTGGCCATCGCCGAGTACTTGGCCGCGGGCATCCTTCTCGCCGGGGCGGCCGCCATCGGGCGGGAGGAATCATGGCCGGTACTTTATGCCGCGTTCTTCTGCTTGCCGTACGTCGCCATGTGTTGGCCATTCCGGTCGCTAGCTGACGCCGACTGCGAACGAGCAAACGGCGGATGGCGATTCTTTCTCGCCATCAACTTCATCGTTGGCTTTGGCGTCTCTATCCTGTTG
>JBFYOK010000104.1:0-11076 GCA_041303845.1 Microbacteriaceae bacterium
TCTTGGCGACGCGTCGCCACGACTGCGCGAGAAGCTGGAGACGGGGTCCATCATCGCGTGTGAGGACACCCGAACAACAACGAAGTTGCTCGCGGCCCAGCACATCGAGAACCGACCACGATTGGTCGCCCTGCACGAACACAATGAGGGCGAACGCGTGGGTGAGATGTTGCGCTTGGCTACCGATGAAGACGTGCTCGTGCTCAGCGATGCCGGAATGCCGACAGTGAGTGATCCTGGTTTTGTGCTTGTGCGCGCTGCCGTCGAAGCTGGCATCGGAGTGTCGGTCATTCCTGGCCCGTCCGCCGTCATCACCGCGCTCGCCGTCTCGGGGTTACCCACCGACCGTTTTGCGTTCGAGGGGTTCCTTCCGCGCAAATCGTCGGACCGCCGCACGACATTCGCCGCTCTTGAGCGCGAGCCACGAACCATGGTGTTCTTCGAGAGCCCCCACCGCATCGGCGAATCACTGGCTGACGCGCGCGACGTGTTTGGCGGGCAACGGCAGGCCGCGGTGTGCCGCGAGCTCACCAAGATGTTCGAAGAAGTCAAGCGCGGCACACTCGACGAGTTAGCCGAGTGGGCACGAGACGAGGTGCGCGGCGAGATCGTCGTGGTGGTCGGCGGGGCAGTGGCTCGGGCATCCGTTTCGTTCGAGGATGCGCTCGCCGAAGTCGCGCGACTCACCGCAACCGGGCTCGGTCTCAAAGACGCCTCGGCTCAGGTCGCCGAGTTGACCGCACTGAGCAAGCGCGACCTCTACCAGGGTGCGTTGGGCTCGCGCCCCAAGATTTAGACTGGTGCGTATGTCCGCCCCATCGAGTTTCTACGTCACGACACCGATTTTCTACGTGAACGACGTGCCGCACATCGGCCACGCCTACACAGAAGTCGCCGCTGACGTTCTCGCGCGCTGGCACCGCCAGTCGGGTGACTCGACCTGGTTGCTCACGGGCACCGACGAACACGGACAAAAAATCCTGCGCACGGCGACGGCAAATGGCGCAACACCTCAGGAGTGGGCCGACCGGTTGGTCGAGAGCGCGTGGAAGCCGCTGCTAAAGACCATCGATATTCGCAACGACGACTTCATTCGCACAACCGAACCACGACACGAAGAGAACGTGCAAAAGTTTCTCTCCCTGCTGCACGACAAAGGCCTGATTTACACGGGCGAGTACGAAGGCGCCTATTGCGTCGGGTGCGAGGAATACAAGCAGTCGAGCGACCTCGTTGCGGGTTCCGGCGAATATGAAGGCCAGCAGGTCTGCGCGATTCACTCGAAGCCGGTCGAAATCTTGCACGAGAAGAACTACTTCTTCAAGATGAGTCAGTTCGAACAAGCGTTGCTCGACCTCTATGCGGCCCGACCTGATTTCGTTCAACCTGAATCTGCGCGCAACGAGGTTATCCAGTTCGTCAAGCAGGGCCTCGCCGACCTCTCAATCTCTCGAGGAACGTTCGACTGGGGCATCAAGCTCCCGTGGGACGAATCCCACGTGGTCTACGTGTGGTTCGACGCACTGTTGAACTACATCACGGCTGCTGGCTACGGAAGCGACGACCCCAAGCTCGCCAAGCTCTGGCCAGCGACGCACATCGTGGGCAAGGACATCCTTCGTTTTCACGCGGTGATTTGGCCGGCGATGCTCATGGCTGCCGGTCTCGAAGTGCCACACCAGGTGTTCGGTCACGGCTGGTTGCTCGTCGGCGGCGAGAAGATGTCGAAGTCGAAGCTCACCGGCATCGCGCCGAACGACATCACCGACACGTTCGGTTCGGATGCGTTCCGCTACTACTTCTTGAGCGCCATCGCGTTCGGGCAAGACGGGTCGTTCTCGTGGGAAGACCTGTCCGCGCGGTACCAGGCGGAACTCGCCAACGGCTTCGGCAACCTGGCCTCACGTGTGATTGCGATGACCCAGAAGTACTTCGACGGTGTCGTTCCGGCCGCAGTGGATGTTCAACCGGCTGATCAGGCAATCGCTGACGTCGCGCTGGCCGCGGTCGCTCAAGCGGACGACGCTATCAACCGCCTCGCAATTCACGAGGCAATCGCCAGTGTGTGGACGCTCGTCGATGCGCTCAACGGCTACATCACCGAGCAGGCCCCCTGGGCCCTTGCCAAAGACCCGGCTAACGCCGACCGACTCGCGACAGTTCTCAACACGTGTCTAGAAGGCTTGCGCGTATTGAGTGTTGCCCTCTCACCGGTTATCCCGAAGGCGACCACCATTTTGTGGTCGGCGCTCGGCGCCGAAGCGAAGCTGGGCGCTCTCGACAGTCAGCTCATTCGGGAATCTGGCCGATGGGGTCAGTTGCCCGACGGCACGACGGTTTCGACGTTGGAGCCGCTGTTCCCGCGTATCGAAGCTGAAGCGGCCGCAGAAACCAGCCCGGAATAGGCATATGTCTGAATCGGCATATATCCGTCACCGGGAATCGACGGCGGAACACGGCCAGACCCGAGACCTCTCGTATCCGCCTGCGCCAGAGCTGCTTCCGGTTGCCGTCTATGACAACCACTCGCACCTGGAAATCTCAGACGGTGATAATCCGATTGATTTTCGCGAACAGGTTCGCCGTGCGGCCGAGGTTGGCGTCGTCGGTGTGATTCAGGTCGGTGGCGATGTGCCGACATCGGAGTGGTCCGCTGAGACTGCCGCGACGGAACCCCGAATGCTGGCAGCGGTGGCGATTCATCCGAACGAAGCCCCAAACTATGAGGCGTCCGGAACGCTCGATTCGGCACTCGCGCGCATCGATGAGCTGGCAGCACTGCCCCGCACGCGTGCGATTGGTGAGACCGGGCTCGACTACTTTCGCACCGGACCCGATGGGCACGCGGCACAGCATCGCTCGTTTGAGGCACACATCGCCTTGGCCAAAAAGCACGACATCGCGATGCAGATTCACGATCGGGATGCGCACGACGACGTCATCGAAACTCTCCTGCGTGTGGGTGCCCCAGAGAAGACGGTTTTTCACTGCTTCTCGGGTGACGCAGACATGGCACGCATTGCGGCCGATCATGGCTGGTACCTCTCGTTCGCGGGCACCATCACGTTCAAGAAGAACGATCATCTGCGCGAGGCATTGCGCCTGATACCGCGCGAGTTGATCTTGGTTGAGACGGATGCCCCTTTTCTCACGCCCACGCCATACCGCGGTCGTCCGAACGCCCCCTATCTGGTGCCCATCACCATGCGAGCCATGGCCGAAGTGCTTGAAGCCGACCTCGGTGACCTGTGTGCGCAGGTCGCCTCGAATAGCGAACGCGTTTACGGTTCGTGGGCGGACGGCCTGCTGTGACACTTCTCGGCCCCGCCGAGATTCGTGAACTCGCCGAACGCCTCGACGTGTCACCCACGAAGAAGCTCGGTCAAAACTTCGTCATCGACGGCAACACCGTTCGCAAGATCGTCAAGACCGCAGGTGTTGAGTCAGGTGAGACCGTTGTCGAAGTTGGACCGGGGTTGGGATCGCTCACGCTCGGGCTACTTGAGGCAGGCGCGAGTGTGGTCGCCATCGAGATTGATGCGCGACTGGCGGCCGCACTGCCGAGCACGGTTGACACGTATGCGCCGGGTTCGTCGTTGACGGTCATCCATCAAGATGCACTGACCGTTGTCAACCTGCCGGGTGAGCCAACTCGCCTCGTCGCAAACCTGCCCTACAACGTGTCGGTGCCCGTGCTCTTGCACTTCATGGAACACTTTGCGAGCATCCGCTCGGGGGTGGTCATGGTTCAGGCGGAGGTCGGCCATCGTCTCGCCGCTTCACCGGGATCAAAGATTTACGGCAGCCCGAGCGTGAAGGCCGCGTGGTATGGGGCGTGGCGCATCGCCGGAACGGTGAGCCGGCAGGTGTTTTGGCCTGTGCCCAACGTCGACTCGGTGCTCGTTGCATTTGAGCGACAGCCGGAACCAGGCGACAACGACCTTCGGATGCGCACCTTCGGGCTCGTCGACGCGGCCTTCGGCCAGCGACGCAAGATGCTGCGCCAGGCATTGAGTGAGATGTTCGGCTCCAGTGGAGCCGCATCGGACGCCCTCGAACGCGCCGGCATTGCCCCAACAAAACGCGGGGAAGAGCTTGTCCTTGAGGACTTTGTGCGGCTTGCTCGCGTGTAAAAGTTGGTTCTGAGCGCGAGGTAGATTTATGTCCATGTCAGAGCGCCCTGCACGTGAATCGGTTCACGTTCGCGCGCCGGGAAAAATCAATGTCTTTCTCCGCGTTGGCGCTCTCATGGACGACGGCTATCACGACGTCGCTTCGGCGTATCAAGCCGTGAGTCTCTACGAAGACGTTCGCGCCTTTGCTGCCGAAGACTTCTCGATGACGGTGACCGGATCGGTCGATGTTTCGGGCGTGCCGACCGATGAGTCAAACCTTGCGCTCAAGGCCGCCCGATTGTTGGCCAAGCACACCGGATACACCGGGGGAATACGTTTCGAAATCGACAAGCACGTGCCCGTTGCCGGCGGTATGGGTGGCGGTTCGGCCGATGCCGCAGCGGCCCTCGTCGCGTGCGACGCACTGTGGGGAACGCACGTTCCCAAAGATGAGTTGGTCAAGCTCGCGAGCAAGCTTGGCGCAGATGTTCCGTTCGCGCTGATGGGGGGAACCGCCATTGGCACGGGCCGTGGCGATCGTTTGAGCCCCGCTCTCGCGTCAGGACATTTCGAGTGGGTCATTGTTCTTTCTGAAACCGGGTTATCAACCCCCGGCGTGTATGCCGAACTGGATGCTCACCGTGCGCGTCACGTGCTCGACATCGCCCCCGCACCCGAGTCGCCGATTGTCGACGCCGAAGTGTTGACCGCATTGCGACAGGGTGACGCCGTGATGCTGGCGGATGCCCTGCAAAACGACCTTCAGGCCGCGGCTTTGCATCTCGAACCGTCGCTCGTTGCGGTTCTCGAACTCGGTGAAGAGCGCGGAGCTCTCGCCGGCATCGTTTCGGGCTCGGGCCCGACGGTGGCCTTCTTGGCCGAAGACGCCGTGGCAGCCGGAGAACTTGAGTCAGCGCTGGCACGCGCCGGCCACAATGTCGTTCGCGCGACCGGCCCGGTGCACGGCGCCCGGGTTGTCGAGTAGCGGCGTCGTCGACTAGTGGCCCACCTTCTCGGCGCCGAGGGCATCCGCCTCGAATTTCCTACCCGCGTGGTTTTCGACGACATCACCATCGGAATTTCTGAAGGCGATCGCATCGGTGTCGTTGGTCGCAATGGTGACGGCAAGTCGACGCTGCTCAGCTTGTTGAGCGGTCGACGGGAACCCGACGGTGGCCAAGTCACTCGTCGCGGTGGCGTGACCATCGGCATGCTCGACCAGTCCGACACCCTGAACCCCGAACTCACCGTGGCTTTCGCCGTCGTCGGCGATCAGGCCGAACACGAGTGGGCCTCAAACGCGGTGGTGCGGGATGTTCTCTCCGGCCTTCTCGCGGACATCGACTGGCACTCCACCGTGGGCACGCTCTCGGGTGGGCAGCGTCGAAGGGTCGCGCTCGCTGCGTTGCTCGCCGGTGACTGGGACATCTTGTTTTTGGACGAGCCAACCAACCACCTTGACGTCGAGGGCATCGCCTGGCTCGCACGCCACCTCAAGACCCGCTGGCCGTCAAACCAGGGCGGACTCGTGGTCGTTACACACGACCGCTGGTTCCTCGACGAAGTCTGCACGGCAACCTGGGAGGTGCACGACCGCATCATCGAGCCGTTCGAAGGCGGCTACGCGGCCTACATTTTGCAGCGCGTCGAGCGGGACCGTTCCGCCGCGGCGAGCGAGTCGAAGCGACAGAACCTCATGCGCAAAGAGTTGGCCTGGCTTCGTCGCGGTGCACCGGCTCGAACAACCAAACCGAAGTTTCGCATTGATGCCGCCAACGAGCTCATCGCCAACGAACCGCCGCCGCGTAACCCGGTGGAGCTCGCCTCGATGGCAATGCAACGTCTCGGCAAGGATGTCGTCGATCTCGAAAACGTCGGCGTGGTCTTTGACGACCGCACGATTCTGACCGATGTCACCTGGCGCATTGCACCGGGTGAGCGCACCGGCGTGCTCGGCGTTAACGGTGCGGGCAAGTCAACCCTGCTCAACTTGGTCTCGGGTGTTCTCGAGCCGACAAGCGGACGCGTCAAGCGAGGCAAGACCGTCAAGGTCGCCGTGCTCAGTCAGGAACTCGCCGAACTTGCCGAGTTCGCCAACGACCGCGTGAGCGCGGTCATCGCACAAAAGCGCACGACGTATGTGGCCGGCGGTAAAGAAATCACGCCCGCACAACTTCTCGAGCGACTTGGATTCACATCACAACAACTCGCGACACCGGTCAAGGACCTCAGCGGTGGTCAGAAGCGACGCCTTCAGCTGCTGATGATTCTGTTGGACGAGCCGAACGTTTTGATTCTCGACGAGCCCACGAACGACCTTGACACCGACATGCTGGTGGCGATGGAGGACCTACTCGACACATGGCCGGGCACCCTGCTTGTCGTCTCGCACGACCGCTACTTGCTCGAACGCATCACGGACAACCAGTTCGCCGTGCTCGACGGGCACCTGCGCCACCTCACGCGCGGAGTCGACCAGTATCTCGAACTGCGCGCCGCGGCCCTCAAGAGCGGCGGCTCGGGGGCTTCGGGTGGCTCCGGTGGAGGGGCGACCGCGCGCAAGACGCCGAGTGTTCCGAAACTCACCGGTGCCGACCTGCGGAACGCAGAAAAGGAAGTTGCTGCGATTGACCGCAAGATCACTAAGTTGCAAGACGAAATCGCGAAATCACACGAAGCGCTCGCCACCCACGATCAGAGTGACTTCACGGGACTCGGTGAATTGACCGCGCTGGCAAGTCGACTCGCGAACGAGGTGGCAACGCTCGAAGCGCGGTGGCTCGAGCTTTCGGAGCAGGTTGAGGCGAGTCGCTAGTCTTCGACTGAATCGACGTCGAGACCGAGGCTCAGGCGTCGGAGCGACTCCGCGAGTTTGCGCTGCTCCGTTTTCGTCAGCCCCGCCAGAATTGCCGCCTCGGCATCAATCAACCTCGTGATCGCCGCGTCAACCCGCGTGAGCCCGACCGCGGTCATCTCAACAAGCACTCCACGACCGTCATTCGGGTCATCCCGACGACGCACGAGCCCGCTGTCGACGAGTTTGTCGATGCGGTTGGTCATGGTTCCACTCGAAACCAGTGTTTGTTGCAACAGGGCCTTCGGGCTCAACTGAAACGGCGAACCCGCGCGGCGGAGTGCCGCGAGCACGTCGAATTCCCAGGCCTCCAGCTTCGAGCGACTGAACGCTTGCCGACGCGCGCGTTCGAGCAACCGCGCGAGCCGACCGACTCGAGACAAAACCTGGAGCGGCGTGAAGTCGAGGTCGGGGCGTTCACGCCGCCACGCCGACACGATGCGGTCGACCTCGTCGCGCTCATCCATTGTCGAATCTGACTCGTTGACGTTCACATCACCATTATTGCCCGTGGCTTTCTGGCAGACTTGATGCGCACGTCTCGTTCCCACGAGTCGCGCGTAATCCGCCATGGTGTAATGGCAGCACCACAGCCTTTGGAGCTGTTTGTCTAGGTTCGAGTCCTGGTGGCGGAGCGCAAAGGAGTAAACGTGACCGACAGCAATCTCGCCATCGTGATCTTGGCCGCGGGTCAAGGCACACGCATGAAATCGGCCACGCCGAAACTTCTTCACAAACTGGCGGGCGTCACGGTTGTCAGCCATGTTCTGGCAACTGCGCGCGAGCTCGATGCGGCTCACGTCGTCACCGTCGTTCGACACGAACGTGACCGACTCGTTGAGATCATCGAAGTTGATTTGCCGAGCAGCATCATCGTTGACCAGGACGATGTGCCGGGCACGGGTCGCGCTGTTGAACAGGCCATGGATGCGTTGCCGAGTTCTTTCTCGGGCGAAGTTCTTGTGCTCAACGGTGACGTGCCTCTCCTCGACGTTGACACCTTGCGCCGGGCGTTGAGCGAGCACCGCTCGACCGGCACGGCCGCCACGCTTCTCACGACTCTCCTTGGCGAGCCCCACGGCTACGGGCGCATCATCCGGGATGACCAAGGGTCGGTCAACCGCATTGTCGAACACAAAGACGCTCTCGCGGATGAACTTGAGGTCAACGAGGTGAACGCGGGAATTTACGTTTTCGCTGCCGAGTCACTTCGGTCGAGCCTCGCTCGACTGACCCAAGAAAACGCTCAGGGTGAAAAGTACCTCACTGATGTCGTGGGACTTCTTCGCGGCGAGTCACTCACAGTGAGTGCATCCCGCGTCTCACCGTCGTGGAAGGTCGAAGGCATCAACGACCGAGCTCAGCTCTCACAAGCAGCTGCTCACTTGAACGCGCTGATCGTTCGAGGCTGGCAGCTCGCCGGCGTCACGGTCGTCGACCCTGCCACGACGTGGATTGACCTGCAGGTGAAGCTGGGACTCGATGTCGAAGTGAAGCCGGGAACGCAACTGCTGGGGGCGACGACCATCGACGCCGGAGCAATCATCGGCCCCGACACCACGCTCGTCGACACCGAGGTCGGCGCCGGTGCCGTCATCAAGCGAACGGATGCCACACTCGCCGTCATCGGTGAAGGTGCTGAAGTCGGCCCGTTCGCATATCTGCGCCCCGGCACCTATCTCGGAGCCGACGGAAAGATTGGCACGTTCGTCGAGACGAAGAATTCAACGATTGGCGCGGGCAGCAAGGTGCCGCACCTCTCGTACATCGGGGACGCCGAAATCGGTGAGAAGAGCAACATCGGCGCGGGCACCATCGTCGCGAACTATGACGGTGTCAATAAGCACCGCACGACGGTCGGGTCTCATGTTCGAACGGGCTCTCACAATGTGTTTGTCGCCCCCGTTACGATTGGCGATGGAGCGTACTCGGGCGCGGGAACGGTCATCCGAAAGGATGTTCCCGCGGGAGCACTCGCCGTCAACGTTGCACCACAGCGCAACATGGATGGCTGGGTCGTTGCAAACCGCCCGGGAACAGCAGCCGCCGAAGCAGCGTCGCGTTCGGACGAGACCGGCGCCTCAAACTCATCCGCACAAAACTAAAGAAGCGAAAGAGGAACCGTGAACGAGATCACCACCCCCAACAAGAAGAAGTTGGTGCTCGTATCTGGTCGGGCCCACCCTCAGCTGGCGACAGACATCGCGACGCACCTCGGCATCGAGGTAACCGAGACGGACCTGCGGACGTTCGCGAACGGTGAGATTTACGCGCGCTACAGCGAGAGCATCCGCGGCGCTGATGTGTTTGTTTTGCAATCGCATGGCACACCCATCAACGAGTGGATCATGGAGCAGCTCATCATGCTCGACGCGCTCAAGCGAGCTTCGGCCAAGCGCGTGACCGTTGTCGCACCGTTTTATCCCTACGGCCGCCAAGACAAGAAGGGACGTGGCCGGGAGCCCATCTCGGCCCGTTTGATTGCGGACTTGTTCAAGACAGCCGGTGCGGACCGAATCATGAGTGTCGACATTCACGCATCACAGATTCAGGGATTCTTCGACGGCCCCTTTGACCACCTCTTCGGAATGCCCGTGTTGCTCGAGTACTTCCGAGCCCAGCTTGACCCAACGACGGTGACCGTTGTTTCTCCCGACATGGGTCGCGTGAGGGTTGCCGACGTGTGGAGCGAAAAGCTCGGTGCCCCGCTGGCCATCATTCACAAACGCCGCGACCCGAAGGTGCACAACGAGGTCACCGTTCACGAGATTGTCGGTGAGGTCAAGGGCCGAGTGTGTCTACTCGTCGACGACATGATTGACACAGGTCGCACCATCGTGAAGGCCGCCGAGGCACTCAAAGCTAATGGGGCAATTGGCGTTGTCGTCGCGGCGACGCATGCCGTGTTCTCTGACCCGGCGTCGACAATCTTGCAGAACGAAGCCATTGACTCGGTCGTTGTGACAGACACTCTGCCGATACCCGAAGACAAGCGGTTCCCGACGCTCACCATTTTGCCGATTGCTCCACTGCTCGCGCGCGCGATTCGCGAGGTGTTCGATGACGGTTCCGTCACGAACCTCTTCGACGGTGCGGCCTAGGTCGCACGCTTGTTGCTAGACGCCGAGCTCCGCACGCGTCGGCGGGTTACATCCCGCACGTGAGCAGGTGATCGCTCCCACGCGGGCTGCCAGTGTCAGCACATCCGACCAGTCCTGCGCGGACAGGCCACGCAGGCGTTCGACCGGGTCGTCACCGAGGGCATCGCGTTCCTGAAGACCGAACAGCGTTGCACCCAAGAATGAATCTCCCGCACCAACCGTGTCGACGAGCTCAATCGTGGGCGCTGCGACGTCGGCGACACGACTGCCATCAAGGTAAAGGGTGGCTCCAGCCGAACCGCGCGTGACAATCACCGCTCGCCCGGACTGCGACCAGTCGGCGGCGACAGACTCCACGGCGTTGGGTGTGTAAAGCCAGGCGATATCTTCGTCGCTCGCCTTGATGACGTGTGCTGTGCGAATCTGCCGCTCGATACGTGTGCGCTCCGAATCACGCTCAAAGCCCAGACCGGGGCGGATGTTCAGATCAATGACGACCGTGGTCTCGTCTGAATCGTGCAGCTGGGCTGCCGTGCGCTCGATGGAGCCGGCACCAGGTTCAATGACGAGAGCGACTGACCCAATCACAAATGCGGCGGGAGGCATCGTGACGAGATCGGCCAGATCGAGGTCGGTGAGGCCCCAGTCTGCGGTGCCCTCGATGTAGAAGCTGTAGCTCGCTTTTCCGTGGTCGTCGAGTGTGGCCACCGCGAGCGTGGTGGGATCCGTCGTGCGAATCAGGTGTGCAAGGTTGATTGATTCCGGTGCGAGCCAGTCGTGCAATTTCACGCCGAATGCGTCGACGCTCATCCGCGCAATGAATGTGACTTCGGTGCCCAAACGCGCCAGGGCAATCGACACATTCGCCGGTGCGCCACCCGTCTTGGCCTGATACGAACCATCGGGTTGCTGAATGAGGTCAATCAGCGCTTCGCCGATTACGGCAATCTTTTTTGACATCGACTTTTGACTGGAGTGCGTGAGCGCGCGTTAGTGCGTGCTCGGC
>JBFYOK010000105.1:0-14659 GCA_041303845.1 Microbacteriaceae bacterium
CAATCTTCGGGTCGTCGAACTGAAACCCGCTGGCTACGAGATGCGTCGGAACGACCTTCTGGCTCGAAAGCAGCATCTCGTCGGCAGCTTCACCGAGCAACAGTCGCAACGCAAACTTGGGCACCGGAACCCAGGATGCGCGGTGCATGCGTCGTCCGAGTGCGCGCACAACCGTTCGCTGTGTCGCCGATTCTGGTCCAACAATGTTGACCGGGCCTGAAATTGCCCGGTTTGTCATCACGAAGATGAGGGCGCGCACTTCGTCGCGAAGCCCAATCCATGGCCACCACTGCTTGCCGTTACCGAGCGGGCCCGCGAGTGAGAATGCCCCGAGTCGGCGAAGCGGTGTGAGTGCGCCTTCCGGACCAATGACCAACCCGGTGCGAGCGAGCACGAGGCGCACGGCAGGGTCTACCTCGCGGGCGGCGTTCTCCCACTGCTCCACGACGTCGGCCAGAAAACCTGTTCCGGTCCCCGAAGACTCGTCGAGCGTTTCGTCCCCACGGTTTCCGTAGATGCCAACCGCCGACGCATTGATCAATACCGACGGCTTGACTTTTGCGTCGGCAATCGCGTCAACAATCGTGTTCGTCGCGTCGAGTCGCGAGGTGAGAATACCTTTGCGGCGCTGAGCCGTCCACGGCATGCGTGACAGGGATGCGCCGGCCAAGTTGATCACAACGTCGACGGTGCCGAGCGTATCCAAATCGAGATTCTCGACGCCAGGATTCCACAGCGCAACGCGAGCGCGGGGAACACGCGGCACTCGTCCTCGACCGGACCCGCGAGTGAGAACGGTGATGTTGTGGCCCATCCCAAAAAGTTCTGAGATGAGCGCGCGACCAATCATGCCCGTTCCTCCGGCGATGACGATGTGAAGTGGAGGCTGAGACACCCGGACCCTTTCTCGCACCGATTTCACCTTGGGGGAAGGCGTTAGGCCGATGCCGTCTTTCGTCCGACAATACCGGCGCGAACGAGCAAGACATAGATTTGGCAGCCCAGGCAGTAGCCGAAAGCCCCGTTGAGGAAGGCGGCGACGAAGGCAAATGCGGCGGCGATCACGAGCCCGTACGGCACACCAATGATGGCCAGCACCACGCCGACACCGGAGACGAGAAAGCCGATGAGCTGAGCGAACGTTGGCGGCTTCGGGTCCTCGAGCTCACTCGGTGCGCTCAAACGCGGACGAATGAAGGCCTTGAAAACAAGGCCATAGGGGTGACGTTGGATGCCAGCGAACGCACCCCACGCAAAAATGAGCGTGAGAACGGCCAGTAATACGAACGCGGGATCGGTGAGGCGTTCGGACAACGTGGTTCCGGCAACGACCGAGGGGCCGGTCAGGCCGAGAAGAACGTCAATCGCGAGCAAGATGAACGTAATGACGGCGCCGAAACGTGGGCCGCGTGGGTCAATACCCTTCTGCCCTGGCTTTGCCGCGAGCGGGTTTGACTTAGATGTTGTAGTTGCCATGATCTCTCCTGAGTGCGATGGCGAGCGCCCGGTTGAGCGCGTCGGGTCGAGGTGCCCCACCGATGCGCGCTGCGATAAGCCCCGCGTCGTCGAGGACGAGTGTGGTTGGTGTTTGCATGAGCGAGAAATGGTTCGCGATGTCGGGTCGGTTCGTGACATCAATGTCGAGATGTCGCACCCCGGATTTTGTCGACGCGACCTGTGTGAGAAGCACACGCGTCGCGGGGCATTTCGTGCAGAACTCACTCGAGAACTGCACCAGAGTTGCCGCGCTGCCGAAGGGCAAGTCGCCTCGACGCAGTCCCAGCTCCTCCGGGGTGACCCGAACGGTGTTCTTGAGCACCTTTGCGCGACCCTCGCGCGCGCGAATGAGCAACCCGGCGGCCGACGAGAGCACGACAAGCCCCACAACGACGAGGCCGGCGGTCAGCGCATCCATGTCATCAAGGTTAGGTCGAAATTCTCGCCGAACCGCCACGTGTGACGCTTCGTTACGACCGGCTTCGCTAGGGTAAACGCGTGCCAGAGATTATCTTTCGTTCCGTTGTGACCGTCGAGCTCGTTCGCTCGAGCGCGCACGATTCCGACGTGCTGTTTGCCGCCCGCGTCTCGACACAGGGTGAGCAGACGCTGGAGATGACGAGGGCTGATCCGACCGAGAGCGACTCGCGTGACCGCGGGCTCATCAACTACCTGATGCGCGACCGCCATGGCAGCCCCTTCGAGCACAACTCGATGACGTTCTATGTCGAGGCGCCGATTTTTGTCTTCCGCGAATTCATGCGTCACCGCATTGCCAGCTACAACGAAGAATCGGGCCGATACCGGGAACTGCGCCCTGTCTTTTACGTTCCGGGTCGCGACCGCAACCTCGTTCAAACGGGCAAGCCTGGCTCCTACGATTTCGTTGAGGGAACACCGGAGCAGACAGACCTGACCGTCGAAGCAACGAAGGCGTCGTGCACGTTCGCCTACGAGCAATATGAACGGATGCTCGCCGCAGGCATCGCCCGTGAGGTCGCTCGTGGAGTGCTCCCCGTGGCAATCTACTCGTCGATGTACGTGACGATGAACTCGCGTTCGCTCATGAATTTCCTTTCGTTGCGCACGAAACGAGAAGGCACGCACTTCCCTTCTTTCCCGCAGCGCGAAATCGAGATGGTTGCCGAAAAAATGGAAACCTTCTGGGCCGAGCTCATGCCCATGACCTACGAATCGTTCAACCAAAACGGCCGAGTTGCCCCCTAAATCACCGCGGGTCACTGTTCGAGCCGGTAACCGATAACCTTTCCTCGTGGTAGAAAACCCATTTGGACAAGTACTCGTCGCTCTTGTCACTCCCTTTACGAACGACGGCGAGGTCGACTGGAACGACGTCGAGCGACTCATCGACGGTGTCGTAACGAGCGGCGCCGATGGGATTGTCGTCACGGGCACAACGGGAGAAACGTCGACGCTGACAGATGCCGAGAAGGTCAAGCTCGTCGAGGTAGGCAAGAAGGTTGCGGGCAACCGAGCCAAGATCATCATGGGTGGCCCGTCGAATGAGACGGCGCACGCCATCGAACTGGCCAAGAAGTCGGCCAAAGCCGGCGCCGACGGAATCATGGCGGTCACGCCGTACTACAACAAGCCCACGCAAGCGGGTGTGCTGACGCATTTCCGCATGGTCGCTGACGCGACTGAGTTGCCCATGCTTGTGTATGACATTCCGGGGCGAGCGGGCATCCCGATTCAGTATGAGACGATTTTGCGCCTGGCGAAGCACCCGCGCATTGTGGGAGTCAAAGACGCCAAGGGAGACTTCAGCGAAGTCAGCCGCGTGCTCAATCAGACCGACCTGATTTACTTTTCGGGTGATGACGCCAACGTGCTCCCGCTCCTCTCGATCGGGGGTGTCGGACTCATCGGGGTCACCGCGAACATTGCTCCCGCCCCGTACCGCGTGATTATTGATGCGGTAAATCGTGGCGACCTGCACGCAGCCACTGCAATGCACAAAAAGCTCGAGCCCCTCGTTCGCGCCGTCATGACACACGTGCCCGGTACGGTTGCGGCCAAATACATTCTCAATGGACTGGGTCGAATTTCGACACCACGCGTTCGACTCCCACTGGTGGGCCCCGAGGAGTGGGAAGCCGCCATCATCGAAGATGAACTTGCTCTCGTCGGTGAGATTCCCGGTGTTGACCTCAGCAATTTCAGCCCCGACCGCAACGCGGCGGCCGGCGGGGCACTGCCGAAGGTTGCCGGCACCACGCGCGAACACTAATCGCGACCGCTCAATGCGCGTACTAGACACGCACACATAGAAACAGGACTGAATGCCGAACGAGTTATTCGATCCACCCGCGCTGGCTCCCCATGCCCTGCGCGTTGTTCCCCTCGGCGGGGTCGGCGAAATTGGCCGAAACATGACCGTCTACGAATTCGACGGAAAGCTCCTCGTCGTGGACTGCGGCGTACTGTTCCCGGAAGAAACACAGCCCGGTGTCGACCTGATCCTTCCCGATTTCACCTACATCCGTGACCGTCTCGACGACGTCCTGGCCATTGTGCTCACGCACGGTCACGAGGATCACATCGGTGCCGTTCCCTATCTCTTGCGACTCAAGGCCGACATTCCTCTGGTCGGATCGAAGCTGACGCTGGCCTTGATTGAGGCGAAGCTCAAGGAGCACCGCATCCAGCCGTTCACCCTCGAAGTTCGAGAGGGTCAACGCGAAAAGTTTGGGCCGTTCGACCTGGAATTCATCGCGGTCAATCACTCGATTCCAGATGCGCTCGCCGTGGCCATTCGCACCACCGCGGGTCTCGTGCTCCACACGGGTGACTTCAAGATGGATCAGTTGCCCCTTGATGGCCGCATCACGGACTTGCGTGCGTTCGCACGTCTCGGCGAAGAGGGCGTGGACTTGTTCCTCCCCGACTCGACGAACGCGGATGTGCCGGGGTTCACCCCGCTCGAGAAGGACATCGGCCCGGTGATCGAGAGCATCATCCATCGCTCACGTCGTCGAGTCATCGTCGCAAGCTTTTCGAGCCACGTTCACCGTGTGCAGCAGGTCTTCGATGCAGCCGACGCGAATGGACGTCACGTAGTGTTGCTCGGGCGCTCGATGGTGCGCAACATGACGATTGCGGAGCAGCTCGGGTTCTTGAGCGTGCCCGACGGGTTGCTCATTGATGCGAAACAGGCGGCGAATATGCCGGATGACCGACTCGTCTACATGTCGACGGGTTCGCAAGGCGAACCGATGGCGGTGCTCGCCCGCATGGCCAACCTCGAGCACCAGATTGAGGTGGGGGAGGGTGACACGGTCATTCTCGCGTCGAGCTTGATCCCGGGCAACGAGAACGCCGTCTACCGGGTCATCGACGGACTCACCAAGCTCGGTGCGAAGGTCGTGCACAAAGGCAATGCGCGCGTGCACGTCTCGGGTCACGCAGCCGCCGGCGAATTGCTCTACTGCTACAACATCCTCAAACCAACGCACGTGATGCCCGTGCACGGCGAATATCGACACCTGCGCGCGAACGCAGACCTCGCTATCGAGTCGGGCATCGCCCCGGAACGCACGCTGATGGCAGACAACGGCACCGTCGTTGACCTCGTTGCTGGCAGTGCACGAATCGTGGGCCAGGTCGATGTTGGATTTGTCTATGTCGACGGTTCCTCGGTGGGAGAGGTCACAGATGCTGATCTGAAAGACCGACGCATCCTGGCGGAAGAGGGCTTCATTTCGATCATCGTTGTGGTTGACCCTGCGACCGGAAAAATCATTGTCGGGCCGGAGATTCACGCACGAGGATTTGCTGAAGACGACGACGTCTTCGATGAGGTCAAGCCGGCGATTGCCGCGGCTCTCGCGGACGCCGCGCACAACGGCACGCGGGATGCACATCAGCTCTCGCAGGTCGTTCGTCGTACCGTCGGGCAGTGGGTCAACAAGAGCTACCGTCGCCGACCCATGATTGTGCCACTGGTCATTGAGGCGTGACGTGCCGACGGCACCATGCGAATCCGCTGGCACAAAGTCTCTTAGGCTACGTGTGTGTCGAGCGTAAAACAGACGAAACAGGCCACCCGCGCTGATGTAGCGCGGCTCGCCGGCGTCTCTGAGAGCACCGTGAGCTATGCGCTCACTGGCGTTCGCTCCATCAGCGATGACACACGCACGCGCATTCAGCAAGCTATGAAGACTCTTGGGTACGTTCCGAACGCGATGGCAGCCGCGTTGGCCCGCCAGAAATCCGGCCTCCTCGCCCTCCTCTTTCCTGTCGGCCAGCGTGGCTTTGATGAGACCGACTTCGAGTACGTTGAGGCCGCAACCGAGGCGGCTGCCGAGCGCGGGTATCAACTGTTGCTCTGGCCGAACGCCGTCGAAGACACCGATTCGCTCAAGAAGATTGTTTCTCAGGGGTTAGTCGAGGGCGTCTTGCTCATGGAGGTTCGCTCGAAAGATTCGCGCGTGGATATTCTGCGCGAGTACAACACACCGTTCTGCCTCATCGGCCGCACCGACGACTCAGATGAACTGACCTACGTCGACGCCGACTTCTCACAATGGGGGCCGATGGCGCTCGAGCACCTGCGCGATCTCGGTCACGTCAATGTAGGCGTCATCTCGATGCGTGCTGAGCTGATTGAGGCGGGCTACGGTCCCGGTGTCCGAACCGAAAAACCCCTGCTCGAGGCTGCAAAAAAAATGGGCATGAATGTCACCGTGATGCACGCGAAGGCGACCATCCGCGCTGGTCGAGAGGCATTTGAAGAACTCTTGTCTGAGCATCCCGACATCACAGCGCTGATTGGGTTCAATGACCCAGCTCTGATCGGTGCGCTCGAGGTGGCGGCCGCACGTGGACTTCGCCTCCCTGAAGATCTTTCAGTCTTGAGTTTCGGTATCTCCGACGTCGCAGCCAACATGACGGTTCCGGCTCAAACCACAATCGGTGTGGATGGTCGTGAGCTCGGTCGCAAGGCAGCCGAGTACCTCATCGAACGACTCAATGGCAACTCGACGTCAACGTTGCAGTTCCTGGCCAAGCCTCAATTCGTGAACCGGGGGAGCACGGCACATTCCCCGGAATTTAGCGCCTGAATCAACAAATTGGGCACGAGTCACGATTCGGTTACGAATTGTGGCAACGGCAATTCCCGGCTAGACAAGGCGCGATCACTTCGCTAAGTTCAATGTGTCGACGCGCGTCGATGACATGTGCTCGTTTCATTCACTCTGGTGAAGAAATCATGTGTCCGCGACCATTTTCGGTTGCGAAAGAGCAAAAAATCACATTTGAGGGAACGCCGTCGTCGCGATCGCCCATAAAGCGAACTGCGTGAAGGATTCCCTTGACTACGAAAGGGAAACAACTATGGCATTCACAAGCCGTAAGAAAGCAGTTGTTGCAGGCGTGGCGATTACCGCCCTCGCCGGTGCACTGGCGCTGACTGGTTGTTCGGCAAGCGGTGGCGGCAACGCTAACTGCGAGACCGTGACCGAAATCAGCTGGCTCGGAACGATCAAGGTCGAGATCCAGGACCAGTTCACGGCCGCAATCGAGGACTACAACGCAACGAACTCTGACTGCGTGTCGGTTTCGATCATTGAGTCGCCTCAGGACCAGCCGTTCCTCCAGACGGTAACCCCGCTTTACGAAGCTGGCAAGGCTCCGACCATCATGACCGCTCTTCAGGAGCTCCCAGACTTGGCCGACAAGGTTATCGACTGGACCGGTCAGCCTCTCGCTGACCTCGCTGCTGAGGGAACGCTCAACGTCGCCAACATCGACGGCAAGCAGGTCGGTATCCCCGTGACCGCAGAAGCATTCGGTCTCCTCTACAACAACGCAGTTCTCTCCGAGGCTGGCGTCGACCCCAAGTCGATCAACACGCAGACCGCTCTCGAAGAGGCATTCGCTGCTGTTGCTGAAACCGGTGTTGACCCGATTCACTTCTCGGGCCTGTGGTGGTCGCTTGGTGCTCACTTCACCAACATCTTCCACACCAACGTTGGTGGCACCCCCGAGACCAACCAGGAAGTGCTTGACGCACTGACGGCTGGCACCGAGGACCTCGCCGCAAACGAGACCTTCAACGCATGGCTCGACACGTTCGACGCTCTCAAGGCGAACAGCATCTCGACCGCAACAATCGCTGACACCGACTACGACCTGGGTGTCGAGAACCTCGCAACCGGCAAGACCGGTTTCTGGTTCATGGGCAACTGGGCCGAGCCGAACCTCCTCACGACGGACCCTGAAGGCGAATTCGGCATCATGCCTGTTCCCGTCAGCAACGACGCAGAGGCCAAGGCCAACAAATCGATCTCGGTCGGTGTTCCGTTCTACATGATGATCGACCAGGAGCAGGCTACGGCTGAACAGCAGGAAGCTGCTATCAAGGTCCTCACCTGGTTCCTCACCACCGAAGCTGGCCAGAAGTACTGGGCTGGTCCGGTTGAAGACGGTGGCATGAACTTCATTCCTGTGTACCAGGACTTCAAGGTTCAGCCAACCACCTACATGGCAAAGGAAATTGCTGACTACATCGCAGCTGGAAACACGCTGCAGTGGGTCAACAGCCTCTACCCATCGGGTCTCCAGGAGGCCTACGGCGCATCCATGCAGAAGTACTACGACGGTGTTATCGACCGCGCGGCTCTCGCAGCCGAGCTCGAAGCAGCTTGGACCAAGTAAGACTGTCTAAGTCGTTGTAGCTCCTGCTACATTCGCAGTAAATAGCTCAGGTTGCCCGGAAGTCGCACTCGCGTCTTCCGGGCAACCTAGCCAAATTAGGGGAAGAAATAATGAGGTTTCGGGGCCAATCAGTAAGCCGCTTCTTAGTGTTCGCTTCCATTCCCCTCGCAATCTTCACGCTCGTTCTCTTGATCCCCTTCGCTCGGGGTCTGTACTTCAGCTTCACGGACTGGGACGGCTTCACCTCATCGAAGTTCGTCGGGTTCGACAACTACATAACGTCATTCGGTGACCAAGCGTTCTGGGCCTCTCTCGTGCTCACGCTTGCCTACGTCGCCGCATCCCTGCTATTTGTCAATGTCGTGGCCTTCGGCCTCGCTTTGCTCGTGACGATTCCCATTCGTGGAGTCAACGTCTTGCGCACCGCGTTCTTCGTTCCGAACCTCATCGGTGGAGTTATCCTCGGTCTGATTTGGCAGTTCATCTTCGGTCAAGCGTTCCCTCGGCTCGCGGAATCAACCGGTATCCCGATCTTCCAAGAGAACTGGCTTCTCGACACGACAACCGCCTTCTGGGCGATGGTGATTGTCACCGTGTGGCAGATGTCCGGCTACATGATGATCATCTACGTCACAGCGCTGATGTCTGTCGAAAAGGATGTGCTCGAAGCGGCTTTCATCGATGGCGCCAACAACGCACAAACCCTGTACTTCATCAAGCTTCCGCTCATGGCACAGGCGTTCACGATTTCGCTCTTCCTCACCATGCGAAACAGCTTCATGGCCTATGACCTGAACCTCGCTCTGACCGGTGGAAACCCGTACCGCACGACGGAGCTCATTTCGCTGCACGTGTTTAGAGAAGCGTTCGGCTATGGAAACTTTGCGACGGGACAAGCACAGGCGATCATCATGTTCGTCGTCATTGCTGTCGCCGCACTCGCGCAAGTCATCATTTCGAAGCGCATGGAGGTTCAGCGATGAAACGCGCGAAACGAATCAACTGGTTCTTCTTCATTTTCGCGAGCGTGCTCGCCGTCTTCTATGCGTTCCCGTTTGCGCTCGTGTTGATCAACGCCTTGAAAGACAAGCGCTCCGTGCTCAACGATCCTCTGGGTCTCCCCACGGAGATTCGCTGGAAGAACTTCGTCGACGCCATCAACAAGATGGGCTACTGGCAATCCTTGGGTAACTCGCTCATCGTCACCATCATCAGTGTCACGGCCATCATCATCACGTCGTCGATGCTCGCCTATTACCTCGCTCGCACGAAGAACAAGTTCTCGTCGGTGACGTTCCTCGTCCTCGTCGCATCGATGATTGTGCCGTTCCAGGCGCTGATGATTCCATTCGTGGGCTTCTTCGGTCAGCGCGGCATCAACATGCCACAGAACCAGTTCACGATTGCTTTCTTCTACGTCGGGTTTGGTGTGGCGCTATCGACCTTCCTGTACCACGGCTTTATCTCGAACATCCCGTATGAACTCGACGAGGCGGCAGCGATTGACGGTGCCTCTCCGTTCAAGACCTTCCGCAAAATCATCTTCCCGATGCTCGGGCCGGTTACCGCGACGGTCGCCATCATCAACGCACTCTGGATCTGGAACGACTTCTTGTTGCCGTCAGTTGTGTTGAGTGACACCGATCAAAAAACGTTGCCACTGAAAACCTTCGTCTTCTACGGCAAGTACACGTCTGACTACGGCCTGGCGATGGCGGGATTGTTGCTGTCGGTCATCCCGATTCTCATCTTCTACTTCCTCATGCAGCGCCGCATCATCTCGGGCATTTCCGCCGGCGCGGTCAAGTAGTCTCGTGCCGCGCTGAGGCGCGTCGCGACACAAGGGAACCCGCTACTGAGCGGAGAGGGTTCCGTGTTCGTTCAGCACGAGTGGAATCGGGTCGCAAATGACCCCCTGGAATCCACCGGGTTCGCCCGAGTCGACGAAGCCGAGAAGCAGAACCTCGCCGCGGAATTCGACGACGCGACCGGCGTAAATGCCGTCGCGAATCGGGCTGGACTTATCGAGATCGAACGGGCCGATGGGACCGAGTGCCGGCGCCGTGTACGTGGCAAAAGCCTTCGCAATACCCTCCCGCTCAACATCGCGCGGTGCCATGCAGAAGACCAACACCCACGACCCGTCGACACGCAGCGTCTCAGTCACCTCAATTTGCTTGAGGTGGCTGTCTGTCACAAGCGCAGGCTGCAGCGTCCACTGGTACAGGTCGTCAGACGTCGCGTGTGCAACAGTGCCCCAACCCTCTGTTTCATTCGAGGTCACCGTCATGTGCCACTTGTCTTCGTAACGGAATACCCATGGGTCACGAAAATGTTCGGCTCCATCGATTGACGTCGACGCGGTGGCATACGGATGGGCTGCCTCAAGCATCGGCGTTTCTGAGACCCGTGTCCAAGTGATGAGATCGGTCGAGGTGGCGTGACCAAGTTTCTGCACACGTTCGCGAGTCTCACGGTTGATGCCCGTGTAGAAGAAGTGCCAGAGACCGGAGTCTTTGACCATGCTGCCCGTCCAAATCGCGAGGTTGTCGAACGTCTCGCCGGAGCTCGGGCCGAACGCATCCGGTAGCTGGGTCCAGGTTCGCGCATCCGTCGACACAGAATGCCCGATTCGCGCGTTAGTGTGTCTCAGGTCGGAGTCCCCGAGTGACTTCGGCGCCATCAGGTAGAAGGCGTGAAGCTCATCGCCATCTACGACATACCAGGAGTCCCAGACCCATTCGTCTTCCCGTGACAGCACTGCGACCAACCTCCCGTTGGAAAAAGACTTCGTGTGACTGATATTATCGACGCGCGTCGACGAAGCGCATCGACCCCCAAACTTACAACGGAACGACACGAAAGAAGAGACCATGTCCGCGTCTGTTTTCCTTGCCGGAGATGAAAACTGGTGGCGGCAAGCCGTTGTCTACCAGGTGTACCCGCGATCGTTCAAAGACTCCAACGGCGACGGGCTCGGTGACGTCAAGGGAATCACCTCGAAGGTCGATTATCTGGCCGAACTCGGCGTGGATGCGATTTGGTTGAGTCCGTTCTTTCCTTCCGCCCTCGCCGACGGCGGTTATGACGTTGCCGACTACCGCGACGTCGACCCAAAGCTCGGAAACTTGAAAGACTTCGACGACATGATCGCCGCGTATCACAAGCGAGGCATTCGCGTTTTCGTCGACGTCGTTCCGAACCACTCGTCTGACCTCCACGTGTGGTTCCAGGAGGCCCTGGCCGCCGAACCTGGGTCTGCGGCGCGTGATCGCTACATTTTCCGCGAAGGTAAGGGCGTCAACGGTGAATTGCCGCCGAACGATTGGCCATCTCACTTTGGTCCGCGTGGGTGGACTCGCACGACGAATGCCGACGGAACTCCGGGGCAGTGGTACCTGCACCTGTTCGCTCCAGAACAGCCGGATTTCAACTGGGACAACGACGAGGTCATTGAAGACTTCAAGCACACGATGCGCTTCTGGTCTGACCGTGGTGTCGACGGCTTCCGCATCGATGTTGCCCACGCCCTCAAGAAAGACATGTCTGAGCCGTACCCGAAGATCAAGGCCTACGACGTCAAGCACATTCCCCTTGACGGGTCGCACCACCTCTTCGACCGCGACGACACAATCGAGATCTATCGTGGCTGGCGCGAAATCTTCAACTCATATGACCCTCCTCGCGTAGCTGTGGCCGAGGCGTGGGTTCCGTCGGAACGTCGCACGCGATACTCAAGCCCCGAGACGCTGGGCCAAGCCTTCAACTTCGACCTGCTCATCACGCCGTGGTCGGCAAAGAAGTTCAAAAAGAGTATTGAGTTCAACGTTGACCTCGCGGCGAAGTCTGGTTCGTCCTCCACGTGGGTGCTCTCGAACCACGACGTCGTTCGTCACGCGTCTCGATACGGTCTTCCGCAAAAGGCGAACCTGGAGAAGTGGTTGTTGAGTGGAGGTACAGCTCCGCGCGTCGATCACAAGCTCGGACAAGACCGAGCACGCGCCGCAACCATGCTCCTGCTCGCTTTGCCGGGAAGCACGTACATGTACCAAGGCGAAGAACTGGGACTCTTCGAAGTCGCCGAGTTGCCGGGCGAGGTCCTGCAGGATCCGATTTGGCTCCGGGACGCAGGAAAGCGCAAGGGCCGCGATGGGTGCCGTGTTCCTCTTCCGTGGGAGACAACGGGAACCTCGTTCGGATTTGGTACTGGCGAGGCTCACCTCCCGATGCCGTCGTGGTTTGCCGACTATTCGGTTCAAGCCGAAACGAAGGATAAGGATTCGACCCTCAACCTGTACCGCAAGGCGCTCGCCCTGCGAAAGACGTCGTTGACGGACGAAACGCTCGAATGGGTTGCGAGCAAGGGCAACGTCGTGCATTTCTCTCGTCCAAACGGATGGCAGAACGTCACGAATTTCGGTGACCGACCCGTCACGCTTCCCGCCGGCACGGTTTTGCTCTCCAGCGCACCTCTCGTTGACGGCAAGCTCCCGGGAAATGCGACGGTCTGGCTGCAAAAGTAGCCGTTCGAGTGTGCCAACACTCGCCCGTAAATCCGGCGGCAAGTGGGTGGTCGCGCGTACCGTGTAGGCATGGCAACCGCCCGCAAATCGTCGCGCCGATCACCCTCGTCGAGGTCGTCGGCGACCCGTAAACCTGCGAGCCGAGGTGGTTCGTCCCGCGCCACGACCAAGCGAGCAGCCAAGACACCAAGGCCAATTGAGCACACCGGTCTCGCGCGCCTCTGGATGGGCATGGCCCAGCTGACGGGCGGCATGTTTCGCATGCTGGGGCCAGAGAAGTTTGCGCCCGAAGATCGCCGCGATGGCGTGCCGTTCCTGCTCGTTCTCTTGGCAATCGCGGGCGCCGTTGTGCAGTGGTTTCTCCCGGGTAACGAAATTGCCGGACTGATTCGCGACTGGACTGTCGCCGGCTTGTTCGGGGTCATCGCCTACGGATTGCCGGTCGTGCTCGTGTTGCTCGCCGTGTGGCTGTTCTTGCACCCGCGTTCCGTGAGCGACAACAGCCGCATTGGCATCGGCCTCACGTTGCTCGTCGCGTGCGCATCCGGTCTGGCACATGTTTTTGGTGGCATGCCAGAACCGTCACTCGGAATGCCCGCGCTCGCCGCCGCTGGTGGTTTGGTCGGCTGGGTCGTGGCCGGCCCGCTGTCCACGGTCATCACGCCAACCGGATCGGTTGTCGTTACCTCGCTTGTTCTCGTGATGTCGATTCTTGTCATCACGAAGACCCCACCAAATCGAATCGGTTCACGATTCCGCGAGCTCTACGTGTATCTGTTCGGTGAGCACGAGCGGGATGAACGACCCGAGAAGCAGCAAGACACAGGTCTGGTCATCCACGACCTCGAACCATATGAGAGTGACAACCTTCCGTGGTGGCGTCGCAATTCGACGCGACGCGAGAAGGAAGCGTATGACTCGCCGGTCGTCATCGATCCCGCGGCTGACGTTGTTGACTTGACCCCGGTGGCCGACGGCAGCGTTCCTGGCGACTTCAGCGCCACTGACCTGATGGCGCAGCTCAATGACACCGACTTCGCGGGCGCACCGGCAGGCGCGGCCGACGTCAACGCTACCGTTCCCATCGATGTCGTGACTCCGGTGGCCGCAGCGTTACTCGAAGAACCCGTGCGCCCTAAGCAGGATGGCCCACGCGCGCCATACCGTTTGCCCGCACCGACGGTGCTCGCGGCCGGACCGCCGCACAAGGCGCGCTCCGAAGCAAACGATGAGGTTGTTCGCGCAATCACGAAGGTGCTTGACCAGTTCGACGTCAACGCCAAGGTGACCGGATTTAATCGCGGACCAACGGTCACGCGCTACGAAATTGAGCTCGGCCCCGGCGTCAAGGTCGAGAGAGTGACCGCACTCTCGAAGAACCTGTCGTACGCAGTGGCTTCCAATGAGGTTCGCATTCTGTCGCCGATCCCGGGCAAGAGCGCCATTGGTGTCGAGATTCCCAACACCGACCGTGAAATTGTGACGCTCGGTGATGTGCTGCGCAGCCCTGCGTCAACCAAGAGCACTCATCCGATGACCATCGGCATGGGTAAAGACGTCGAAGGCGGTTACGTCGTTGCCAATCTGGCGAAAATGCCTCACCTTCTCGTCGCTGGGTCCACCGGATCCGGCAAGTCGAGTTTCATCAACTCGATGATCACGAGCGTGCTCATGCGGGCGACCCCCCAAGAGGTTCGTCTCGTACTGATTGACCCCAAGCGAGTTGAGCTCGCTCCGTACGCTGGCGTGCCTCACCTCATCACGCCCATCATCACGAGTCCAAAGAAGGCCGCCGAGGCGTTGCAGTGGGTCGTCAAAGAGATGGACATGCGCTACGACGACCTCGCGAGCTTCGGGTTCCGTCACATTGACGACTTCAACGAAGCGGTCGTCAAGAACGCCATCACGCTTCCACCCGGCAGTGAACGCGTGCTTCGCCCGTACCCATACCTGCTCGT
>JBFYOK010000106.1:0-8729 GCA_041303845.1 Microbacteriaceae bacterium
TCAAAATCACCTTGTAGCCGCGAGCCGCGCCGATGAGCGCGAGAGCGATTCCCGTGTTTCCCGACGTTGCCTCGACGATGGTGCCGCCGGGCTTCAATTCGCCGGACTTCTCGGCAGCGTCGACAATGGATTTACCCAAACGGTCTTTCACACTGTTGCCGGGGTTGTAGAACTCGAGCTTGGCGAACAGGGTCGCACCTGCACCTTCGGTGATGCGATTGATGCGAACAAGCGGCGTATTGCCGGTTAGCTGCGTGATGTCGTCGTATGTGCGGCCCACGATGTGCCTCTCTCTGGTGGATAGGGAACGGATTCGTTCAAAACTGTCTGCACCCGACTGGTCGAGTGGCGTAGCAAAAGACTAGGCAACAATAGCGGGCAGATAAATCTTTGTTACGAATCCTTTCACTCGGCGCTGATACCGTGGCACACGTCATGACACACGAACAGAGCACTGAGCCGACCATTCGCGAGGTGGTGGATGCTCTCGCCCGCGACCTCGCAGACGCGGGCATCCTCGATTCACACGTGGACGCCGAGTTGCTCGTGGGGCACGTGCTCGAACTTGGTCGCGGCGAACTGGCTGCCCAGATGGCGCTCGACCGGAGGATTTCTCCGGCAGACACCGCAACTATTGGCGCGCTGGGCGCGCGTCGAGCTGCTCGAGAGCCACTGCAGCACATCACCGGCCATGCGTACTTTCGCAACCTCGACTTAGCCGTCGGACCCGGTGTTTTCGTTCCGCGTCCCGAGACGGAGCTGCTCGCACAGCTCGTGATCGATCACGTGCGAACGCTCGCGAGTCCTGACCCCGATTTCGCTCCGAAGGTGGTTGACCTCGGCACCGGAAGCGGGGCCATTGCACTGTCGGTCGCAACAGAGGTTTCCTACGCCGACGTGTTCGCTGTCGAGAAGAGCCCCGATGCTCACCAATGGACGGCCCGAAACGTTGCCTCGAGCGGTGCGACCAATGTCACACTGCTGTTGGGAGACCTCGCCGACGCACTGCCCGACCTCGACGGCCAGTTTTCGGTGGTTGTTTCAAACCCGCCCTACATTCCGATTGATGCGATTCCACGCGACCCAGAGGTGCGGTTGTTCGATCCGGAGCTCGCCTTGTACGGCGGCGCCGACGGGCTCGATGTCGTGCGCATCCTCGACCGCGTCTCCCGCCGTCTGCTTCAGCCGGGCGGCCTGCTCGCGCTCGAGCACGGAGAGTTTCAGGGTGCAGACATCGCGACCATTCTGCAGGGGAGTGGCTGGCGTGCCGTCGCGACGCACAAAGACCTTCTCGGCCGAGATCGATACACGACGGCTCTGCGCTAGGTCGAACCCGCGTGCGTAGACTGACGTCAAGAAAATGAGCGCGCTATTCGACACGAACGAACCCCAAGAGTTACTCGAGGGGATGCGTCGTGCGCGCACGGCAATCGCTCGAGGCAAACTCGTTGTGCTTCCGACCGACACGGTTTTCGGAATCGCCGCGAACGCGTTTTCCGCTCCCGCCGTTGCCGCTCTCTTGGCCGCGAAGGGTCGCGGCCGCCGGTCACCACCACCCGTGCTCATCCCCAGCGCGAACACGTTGCCCGGGCTTGCGATGAACCTGCCTGACGTTACGAGAGAACTGACCGATCGGTTTTGGCCAGGCGGGTTGACGTTGATTGTGGATGCCCAACCGTCGCTCACCTGGGATCTCGGCGACACGAACGGCACTGTGGCCGTGCGCGTTCCCAACCATGCCATCGCGCTCGAGCTTCTCGCTGAGACCGGGCCGCTCGCTGTGTCGTCTGCGAATTTGACCGGACAACCCGCCGCCACGAACGCGGCGCAAGCACAGGCTCAACTCGGGGATTCGGTTGACGTCTATCTCGAATCCGTGTCCGAAGATTCCGGTGCGAGCGCCTCAGCTGGCGAAGCTTCGACGATTCTCGACCTCACCCCGCTGTCACGGGGAACCGGAGTGGCGCGCATCCTTCGCCACGGCGTTGTCACATTCGCTGAGCTCAAGAGTGTGCTTGGCGACCAGCTCGAATCGGTGGATGCTCCCCCCAGCCCGAAGGCGGGCTAACTCGTGCTCGCGCTCATGCTCATGGCGGTCGTTTCGGCCGCAGTCACGTTCGTGCTGTCCTGGTGGATCTTGCGCCTCAGTCACAAGTACCGCTTGTACCCGGCGATTCGGGAACGTGACGTACACACGCGACCGACTCCACGACTCGGTGGCATCGCCATGTTTTTTGGTGTCATCGTCGCGCTTCTTCTTGCGAGCGTGATTCCGTTCTTTCGCGTGGTGTTCGCGAATCCCAGCCAAGTGCTGGCCATCGTGGGCGCTGCACTTCTCATCGTGCTCGTGGGAGTCGCCGACGACATTTGGGATCTCGACTGGACCATCAAGCTCGCTGCTCAGTTGCTCGTCGCTGCGCTCATCGCTTGGCAGGGCGTGCAGATTCTTTCGCTCCCGATCGGCGGGTTGACCGTTGGTTCGCCATACATGTCATTCATGATCACGATTCTCACGATTGTTCTCGTCATGAACGCAGTGAACTTCATCGATGGGCTGGATGGTCTGGTCGCCGGCGTCTCGCTCATCGCCAACGGCGTCTTCCTCATATACAGCTACTTGCTTGCCCGCGAAACGAGCCCCTCGAACTACTTCAACTTGGCCTCACTTCTTGCAGCTGTGCTCGTGGGCGCCTGCGCTGGCTTCTTGCCGTTCAACTGGCACCGCGCGCGTCTGTTTATGGGGGATGCGGGATCCATGCTCGTCGGACTCCTCATGGCCACCTCCGCCATCGCAGTCACCGGACAGATTGATCCGTCCTCGTTGGCACGAAGCGAACTTCTTCCCGCGTTCTTGCCCATCTTGCTTCCCTTCTCGATTCTCTTGCTTCCGATTGTTGACTTCACGCTCGCGGTGTTGCGTCGCGTCAGCGCCGGAAAATCGCCGTTCAGCGCGGATCGAAAGCACCTGCATCATCGATTGCTTGACATGGGGCACTCACACCTTCACGCGGTTCTGATTCTTTACGGCTGGACGGCATCCGTTTCCGTCGGAATGCTTCTCTTTTTTGTCGTCAAGCCCTATTGGATTGCGGCCGTCTTGCTTGCGCTCGCACTCATCGCGTGCACCGTGGTCACGCTCATGCCGCTGACCCGCCGTCAACAGCTCGAGCGCGCAGCGCAGACGCAAACCGGACCGATAACGACTGTTCCGGCCATCTTTGATGAACTCGATGAAGCTTCAAATAATGTCGATATCGACGAGCAGATGAGGGATACAAAATGACAAACTCCGCCACTCCCGTTCTTCGACGCGCGCTTGTGCGGGGGATTGCGTTCACACTTCTCGTCGGTGTTCTCGTCGCCGTAGCATTCGGCTTGACCGAAGGCTGGGTTGGTGTGACGAGTTCACTTCTCGGTGCCGCCATCGCGGCAGTGTTCCTGGGGCTCACCGCCGGCAGTGTCCTCATCGGTCAGCGCTATGACATGGTCGTGTTTTTTGCCGTCGTCATGGGGACATGGATTCTGAAGTTTGTTCTCTTCTTGTTGGCCATCTTCTTGCTCAAGGATCAGCCGTGGGTTTCGACGTTTGCCTTGTTCGTCACCCTGATCGGCGGCGTCATTGTTTCGCTCATCACCGACGTGACGGTGGTTGCAAAGTCGCGCATGCCCTATGCCAGCGATGTTGTGTTGCCGGGGCAAGATTCCACCCAACGGTAGAGATCACAGGGATTCGTTTCACCCTGCCTCTGCGTGTAGAGTTGTCCCGATTCGCTCGCGACGCGAGTCAACACCCACGCTCGAACGAGGAGTACTGCGCTGTTAGCTCACGCCGCTGCCAAGCTCGCCGCTTCGTCTGAAGACGGCAGTTTTGTCGGTCCCTCGATCTTGGAGTTCTTCCCTCCGGCAATTCTGTTTGAAGGAACGCCGTTTGAGATTAACCGCATCATCATCGTTCGCATTGTGATGGCGGTTTTGCTCGTCGTGCTGTTCTGGCTCGGCACGCGCAACATGAAGATTGTCCCCGGTCGATTCCAGAGCCTCATTGAAATGGGCCTCGACCTGGTTCGCGTCAACATCGCTGAGGATTTGCTGGGCAAGAAAGATGGCGCGCGATTCCTCCCGCTGCTGACCGTGATTTTCTGGGCCACGCTTTTCTTGAACATCCCCGGCATCATCCCCGGCTTCAACATTGCGGGCACATCGCTCATCGGTATGCCGATTGTCATGGCGGTCGTTGCCTATGTGATGTTCATCTACGCCGGTTTGCGTAAGCACCCCGGCACCTTCCTCAAGGCGTCGCTGTTTCCTCCGGGTGTGCCCTGGCCGATCTACATCATCGTGACGCCCATTGAGTTCTTCTCGATTTTCATTCTTCGCCCGATCACCCTGACACTGCGTCTCTTGATGAACATGGTGGCCGGACACCTTCTTCTCGTTCTGTGCTTCACGGCAACTCAGTTCTTCTTCTTTGATACCGAAGGTGCCTTCAAGTTCTTTGGTGTCGGCACGTTCGCTTTTGGTTTTGCCTTCTCGGTATTCGAGATCCTCGTAGCCACACTTCAGGCCTACGTCTTTACTTTGCTCACTACGGTCTACATCCAGCTCGCGCTGGCTGAGGAACACTAAACGCACGCTGGCAACCGCCAGAGTGCGCCAACATGGAAGGAAAACAACGTGGACGCCACAACCGTTCTCGCTGAACTCAACGGCAACATCGCCACGGTCGGCTATGGCCTCGCAGCCATCGGCCCGGCTATTGGTGTAGGCATCGTGGTCGGCAAGACCATCGAGTCAGTTGCACGTCAGCCCGAGCTCGCCGGCCGCTTGCAGGTTCTCATGTATCTCGGTATTGCATTCACCGAGGCACTGGCCTTCATCGGTATCGCGACCTACTTCATCTTCACCAACTAGTCCGTCTTTTTTAGACTGGCGCCATTCGGAGGCACTATGGTCCCCGCAATCTCTGCGATTATCGCGGCAGGAGAGAATCCAAATCCTCTCTTGCCGGCCGTCGCCGACCTTGTTTGGTCGTCGGTTGTGTTCGTCTTCATCCTCGTCTTTTTCCTGTGGAAGATTCTTCCCAACATGAAGAAGATGCTGGATGCACGATCGGCCGCAATCGAGGGCAACATCGCCAAGGCAGACGAGGCGCAGCGCGAAGCCGAAGAGGCTCTCGCGCAGTACACCGCGCAGCTTGCAGATGCCCGCAGTGAGGCCGGAGTAATCCGGGACTCCGCGCGAGCAGACGGCAAGAAAATCGTCGACGAAGCGAAGGACGCCGCCAGCACTGAGGCCGCTCGCATCACGGCTACTGCGCACGCCCAAATTGAAGCGGAGCGTCAGGCTGCACTGGTGTCGCTGCGCACCGAGGTAGGTTCTCTCGCCCTCGACCTGGCTGGCCAGGTCATCGGAGAGGCACTGAAAGACGACAAGAAGTCGAAAGACCTCGTCGATCGCTTCCTGTCGGACCTCGAGAAGAGCGAGAAGGTCAAGAAGTAAATGGGTAGCGCAACTCGGAGTGCAACGACCGCCGTTCACGCGGTGCTCAAAAAGTCGTTGCCGGCAAGCCTCGCGACTGCGGAGGCGCTGTTCGGCGCATCCGCCGTGATCGCTTCGTCGTCCCAGTTGCGTTCCACGCTCTCAAACCCGGCTATCGACGCGGGGGAGAAGCAAAAGCTCGTAACCGATCTCTTTGGCAAGTCGTTCGATAAAGATGCGTCGGCTCTTGTCGGTGCGGCAACAGCCCAGCGCTGGTCCTCGGGTGATGATCTTGTCACCGGAATCGAAGACCTCGGTCTTCGAGCTGCCGCTTCGTCGGTCAAGGAAGCAGGACGCCTCGAAGGTGAGATCTTCTCTTTCGCGCGCGCTGTCTCGAGTGACGCAGAGCTCGAACTCGCTCTCGGGAGCAAGTTGGGTGACCCGCAGGCAAAGGCTGCACTCGCGTCGACTCTCCTGAAGAACGCCAAGGCGCAGCCGGCGACGATTGCCATCGTCTCGGCACTGGTTCGAAGCCCGCGGGGTCGCAGAATCGGTGCGCTCTTGGCTCACGCCGCTCGAACCGTCGCTGATCAGGGCGGACGCATTGTCGCGGCCGTCACGAGTGCACAGACTTTGTCGGATGCCCAACTCAAGGCTGTCGCAAGCACAGTCAAGGGCATGTACGGGCACGAAGCAGTGCTCAACGTGACCGTCAACCCTGAAACTCTTGGTGGCGTTCGCATTCAAGTCGGTGACGACGTGATCGACGGTTCGGTCGCGGCGCGCATCGCAGATCTTCGCATTCAATTGGCCGGATAAAGCTTCATCACACACAAAGCTTCGGTGGGACATCCTCACCGCGAGAAAAGGAAAAGACCATGTCAGACCTGACAATCAGCCCGAACGAGATTCGTGACGCGCTGAAGGACTTCGTGCAGTCGTACAAGCCGAGCAAGGCCAGCACCAAAGAGGTTGGCTATGTGATTGACGCTGGTGACGGTATCGCCCACGTCGAGGGACTTCCCGGCGTTATGGCAAACGAGCTCATCCGCTTTGCTGACGGCACTCTGGGCCTCGCACTCAACCTCGACGAGAACCAGATCGGTGTCGTCGTGCTCGGCGAGTTCACGGGTATCGAAGAGGGCCAGGAAGTCACCCGCACCGGTGAGGTCCTTTCTGTTCCCGTTGGCGAGGGATACCTCGGTCGCGTGGTTGACCCGCTCGGAAACCCGATTGACGGTCTCGGCGACATCAAGACGGATGGACGTCGTGCGCTGGAGCTCCAGGCGCCTGGCGTTATGGCTCGTAAGTCCGTTCACGAACCTATGCAGACGGGTATCAAGGCCATCGACGCCATGATTCCGATCGGTCGTGGCCAGCGCCAGCTCATTATTGGTGACCGCCAGACGGGCAAGACCGCCATCGCGATCGACACCATCATCAACCAGAAAGACAACTGGGCAACCGGTGACGCGTCCAAGCAGGTTCGATGCATCTACGTCGCGATTGGTCAAAAGGGTTCGACCATTGCCGCAGTGAAGGGTGCTCTCGAAGACGCCGGCGCCATGGAGTACACGACCATCGTCGCTGCTCCCGCATCCGACCCTGCAGGTTTCAAGTACCTCGCTCCCTACACCGGCTCGGCCATTGGTCAGCACTGGATGTACGCGGGCAAGCACGTGCTCATCATTTTCGATGACCTGAGCAAGCAGGCCGAGGCCTACCGTGCCGTTTCGCTCCTCCTGCGCCGTCCGCCGGGCCGTGAGGCTTACCCCGGTGACGTCTTCTACTTGCACTCGCGTCTTCTGGAGCGTTGTGCGAAGCTCTCCGATGAACTCGGTGCTGGTTCGATGACTGGTTTGCCGATCATCGAGACCAAGGCGAACGACGTTTCGGCCTATATTCCTACCAACGTGATCTCGATTACCGACGGCCAGATCTTCTTGCAGTCGGACCTCTTCAACGCGAACCAGCGCCCGGCCGTTGACGTCGGTATCTCGGTCTCGCGTGTGGGTGGTGACGCTCAGGTCAAGTCCATCAAGAAGGTTTCGGGAACGTTGAAGCTCGAGCTGGCTCAGTACCGTTCGCTCGAGGCATTCGCGATGTTTGCGTCCGACCTCGATGCGGCTAGCCGTCGTCAGCTCGCTCGAGGCGCTCGTTTGACTGAGCTCCTGAAGCAGCCGCAGTACACCCCATACCCCGTTGAGGACCAAGTCGTCTCGATTTGGGCCGGTACAACCGGCAAGCTCGACGAGGTTCCCGTTGAAGACATCCTGCGCTTCGAGCGCGAGTTCCTCGACTACCTCGGTCGCAAGACCAAGGTGTTGAAGACCTTGCGCGACACGAACGTTCTCGATGACGACACGGTGGATGCACTCGAGAAGGGAATCCTCGACTTCAAGCAGGAGTTCCAGACGGGTGAGGGCAAGCCGCTCGCTTCGGTCGGACGCGAAGAGTTCGTCGCTCTTCCCGAAGAAGACGTACACCAGGAAAAAATCGTCAAGAAGAAGCGCTAGCGCGTAATTCAGACACAAACATTCGGACGTAAGGAACACACATGGGAGCCCAACTTCGGGTCTACAGGCAGAAGATTCGTTCTGCCCAGACGACCAAGAAGATCACCCGTGCCATGGAGCTGATTTCTGCCTCGCGCATTCAGAAAGCTCAGGCCCGGGTGGTGGCTGCTGCGCCCTACGCGCGCGCAATCACCCGCGCAGTGTCGGCCGTGGCCACGTATTCCAACGTGACCCACACGCTCACATCGGAACCCGAAAAGATTGAGCGCTCGGCCGTCGTCATCTTCGCGTCTGACCGCGGTCTCGCCGGTGCATTCAGTTCGAACGTTTTGCGAGAGGCGGAGCGCCTTTCCGAGCTCCTTCGTAGCGAGGGCAAGGACGTCGTTTTCTACCTTGTTGGCCGAAAGGCAAATGCCTACTTCAACTTCCGCCGACGTGCCTCAGAGCGTGCTTGGACTGGCGGAACTGATGCCCCCGTTTTTGAGACGGCAAAAGAAATTGCTGATGCTGTCGTCGACAAGTTCTTGATGCCCACTGCCGAGGGCGGCGTTGACGAGATCCACATCGTGTTCAACCGCTTCGTCAACATGGTGAGCCAGGTCCCAGAAGTTGTCCGCTTGCTTCCTCTCGAGGTGGTCGAGGGCGTCGAGGTTCCTGACTCGAAGGATGCCCTTCCGCTTTATGCCTTCGAGCCTGAGGCTGAGGGAGTCCTTGACGCACTTCTCCCGGTGTACA
>JBFYOK010000107.1:0-2638 GCA_041303845.1 Microbacteriaceae bacterium
CATGTCGCCCGTTCAATTCCAGCTCTTCAACATCGTCTTCATCGTCATCATTCAGAACGTCATCTTGTGGCTCATCGCGCTTCCCGCTTACACCGCATGGTTGAACCAGACGTCGTTTGGCGCCGCCGACATGCTCGTTGTTGCGCTGTTCCTGTTCTTCTTGGTCCTCGAAACGGTTGCCGATCAGCAGCAATGGAACTTCCATAAGTGGAAGGCTGCCGAGCGCGCTGCCGGCCGCACTCCTCGCCCCGGCTTCTTGACGACGGGTCTGTTCAAGTACTCACGCCACCCCAACTTTTTCAGCGAGCAGGCACAGTGGTGGGTCTTCTTCTTGTTCGGTGCAGTCGCCGCGGGCACGATTCTCGAGTGGACCGTCTTGGGCGCATTCCTCTTGACCGCGTTGTTCATCGGGTCGACACGCTTCACCGAAGAGATCTCGGTATCGAAGTACCCCGATTACGTCGATTACCAACGACGCACGAGCGCACTTATTCCGTGGTTCCCCCGTCGCGCTGGCGAGGCAACCGCCAAGGCATAACGCCGTTTCCCGGCATCGAGAGGTAGGCGATGCCGGTTAGCACGAGCACGAAGCCGAACCACCCGGTTGGCGAAAGCACTTCGCCGACGAACGTGACGGCAAGTATCACTGCGACCACGGGTTCCATCAACGAATAAACACCGGCGACGGATGCCCTCAGCGAACCCAGCGAAAACGCGAGTAGCGAGTGCCCGATCGCTGTGGGAAAAATCGCAAGGTACAACATCACAGGCAACGCCTCCGGATGCGCAACAACGACGGGCGCGGAGAACGCGAGCACCCCAACTAGTGGAATCGCGGACACGAGCTGCATTGCAGAAATGGTGCCGCGAAAGTCGAGCGGAGCCCTCGACCCGCGGGGCGCCATGAGACGGTTGGCCATAAAGGTGTACACGGCGTAAGAGAACCCGGCGATGAGCGCCATCACGATTCCGAGCGGGACGAGTGACGTGTCACGCACAATTGATTCAGCGCCGAGATCGCGGCCCGTGGCGAGCATCCACCCACCAATGATGACGATGGCCGTCGCAACAAACCACCGTGGCGTTACCCGCTGACGGTCGACAACCCACTCGATGAGTCCGGCGAAGACCGGCGCAGACCCCAGCGCGAGTACGTTACCGAGCGCGACTCCGGCCCACGACATGCCCGCATAGAAGACGAGCGTGTAGGTCATGATGGACAAGCCGCCGGCGATGACCGCGAACCACGCATAGCGCGTGCGCAAAACTGACCACGTCTTCTTTGGCGCCGTGAGTGCCATCAACAAGCCACCGATACCCATAGTCGCGGCGCCAATCACTGCGGGCGGAATCTCAGGGATAGTCGACGCGGCTAGTCCTGTGGTTCCCCAGAAGACACTCGCAAACAGAATCGCCGGGATAGCGAGTCGGTTGTTAGTCATCGGCTGCCGCCAGCTGACCACACGCCCCGTCGATGTCCTTGCCCCTCGTGTCGCGCAGGGTGGTTGGGATTCCCGACGCTTCAAGTCGATCGATGAACACGTTCGTCACGTCGCGATCCGACGCAGTCCAAATCGAGCCAGGCGTGGGGTTCAACGGAATCGGGTTGACGTGCACCCAGCCCTTTCCTCGATCGTTGAGCTTCTTGCCCAGTAGCTCAGCGCGCCACGCGTGATCGTTCATGTTCTTGATGAGTGCGTACTCAATCGAGACGCGGCGGCCGGTCTTTTCGAAGTAGGTGCGCGCAGCATCCAGCACCTCGTCAACTTTCCACTTCGAGTTCACCGGGATCAATTCGTCACGAAGTTCGTCATCGGGCGCATGTAGCGACAACGCAAACGTCAAAGGCAAGCCCTCGTCGGCCAGCTTCAAGATGCTCGGCGCGAGCCCGACCGATGACACCGTGATGTTGCGTGCCGACATGCCGAGCCCGTTGGGTTGTGGCTCGACCATCACGCGAATCGCGTGCATGACGCGTGCGTAATTCGCAAGTGGCTCCCCCATGCCCATGAATACGATGTTGCTCACACGCTCGAGTGAGTTGTCGTCGGCGCGCTTTCCGCCGAGACCACCTTCGGCAATCACACGATTGGCAATGACAATCTGCTCGATGATTTCACCCGCAGACATGTTGCGCGTGAGTCCGGCTTGACCCGTAGCGCAGAACGGGCAGTTCATTCCACAACCGGCCTGCGATGAGACACAGAGCGTGATGCGTCCGGGATAGCGCATGAGAACCGACTCGACGAGCGCACCGTCAAAGAGGCGCCACAAGAACTTGATTGTGTCGCCCTTGTCGGTCGAAAGGCGTCGCACCTCGGTGAGCAGTGGTGGAAGCAAGCCGGTCGCGATCTCGTCACGTCGATCGGCCGGAAGGTCCGTCATCTGTGTCGGGTCACTCGTGTAGTGCGTGAAGTAGTGGGTCGCGAGTTGCTTGGCGCGAAAACCTGGCAGCCCGAGCTCGACGATGCGCTCGGTTCGTTCGGTTGGCGTGAGGTCTGCGAGGTGAACCGGTGGCTGGGCGCGCTTGGGCTCTGCGAATTGCAAAAGTGGTCGACCATCCGCGCCACGTTTCTGCTCCCAGCCCTCGGCTTTCGGCCGAATCTGGGAATCACGGGATGCCGACATGACTCAAGGC
>JBFYOK010000108.1:0-3252 GCA_041303845.1 Microbacteriaceae bacterium
CGAGTCAAGGACGGGCCCTTCCGCGATGACTGGGTTCAGTGGGAGAAGGCGCTAGACCTATGAGTTCTCATCCAGATCGCAGAAACACCACGCTCCAGGAACCAATAGTCGATGCGTCAACCCGTTCCCTCGTGGTCGATGTGACGGCGGTCTCCGGTCAAGCCTTCTTTACCGGTGTGCAACGCATGGTTCGCGAGTTTTGTGAAACTCATCAGAATGACGTCTTACTCGTTCGATTCGACGCAAAGAATAATGTCTTTCGCATGATCCCTCGCCTCGGCCGCTTGCGGTATCGGTCGGTTGATGGTTGGCGCGGGCGCCTGCGGCTGAGACTCAAAGCGTTCTACTGGAACGCCAGCCGAGAATTTCGGGAGCAAGGAAAACGTCGAAACCACTTGCCGAAATTTGTTAGAACATGGGCCCGTGGCTTTTACGAGCTGTTTCTTTCCGACACCCAATTGGAGCGAGGTAACGCGCTCCAACGGCGCCCGGTATGGGAACCGCAGGGACACCAGACCTTCTTCTTGTTAGACATTCCTGTCTCCCAAACTCACATTTCTGCACTTATTGAACTTGTCGACACCCGAGAGGTACGAAGCGTCGTCTACTTGCACGACCTTTTCCCCTTGAGTCACAAACATTTGTTTGACCCAACGCACCATCCCGGCGTGCGGGCGAAACACTTGCGCTACCTGGACCTTGTTACCAGCGCAGACGAAGTTATCTGTAACTCAAAGTTCACGGAGAGCCAGTACCAGCGATTTACCTCTCTCATGGAAAATCCGAACGAACAAAAGGTTGGGGTTGTATACCCACCGTGGCCTCAGTTTTCTGAACGCAAGGATGATTCTTCCGAGGCTGTCGACGACGTCTTTGAAGATGCAGATGTTCGTATCCTTGCCGTTGGCGCACTCGACAGGCGCAAGAACTTGCTTGTCCTCGTCCAGGCGCTCGCCATCCTGACCGACCAAGGGGTCAATGCCCGCCTTGTGCTCGTTTCCGGGGCAACAAGCCAGATGGACCCGGGTTTTCGTGCGGAAATGCTCGCCTTGACCGACGAAGTAAGCGCTCGCGTAAATATCCTGCGACAGGTTTCCGATAATCGGTTGGTGGAGATCTATCAGTCAGCTTCGGTTGTTGGAGTGCCCAGTCTTGCCGAGGGATTTGGTCTGCCTGTTGTGGAGGGGCTGCGTAGTGGACGTCCGGTCGTCGCTGCGGCGACGACTGCACTTATTGAGCTCGCGGACCTTCTGCCCATGCGACTGGTGGACGCACATGATGCGAATGAATGGGCCACCGCTTTGGTCGACGCGAGCACTGCAGAAGCGCTCCCCCCCGTTTCTGCGCCTGCCGCATTTCCGAGCGACTGGCTCGAGTTCCGCGAACGAGTTTTTGGGGCTGGCGACTCGGTGCGCTAAAGAATTTCTTGACCCTCGTCACTCTCATCGATGAGAACGAGAGATGCTGTGAAGAATGACAAATCTTCCCAATACTGAGCCAATGTCAGACATGATCTGCTTGCGAGAACGAGCAACAAGATGAGCAACGTTCCCCGCTCAGGAAGCTGACCGGCGGTCGACATGTCGTGGACGGTAATGACTGCTACACCGGAAACGGCTATGGTTGCGGCGACCAGAATTGGCCACGCAATGCGCAAGCGCACAATCGGGCGATTGATGATTACGAACATTCGTTCAGCGCTCTTCGCGAGGCGCTCATTCGCCCTGTTGCGGGCCTGACGTTCTCGCTCCGCGATCTGTTCTGGCGAACCGGCGGCCCGTCGACGTTCCTGGCGAGCTTTTCGGCGTGCTTGACGCTGTTCAGGAGTATCGGAGGCTATTTTTTCGCGGTCTCGCACAAGTACCTGCGGCAGACCCGGCACCTCGAGTTCATTCTCGTCTTCGACAAGATTCCCGGATTCTTCGCCCTCTTGAGGTTCGGGAAGGGCGGTGAAGGCCTTCACCATCCGTGGGAAGTATGCGAGCAAAAACGCCGCGAACGCGATCAGCAAGACAGCGGCAATGGGATGGCCAAGCACGAATAGGGCCATGACGACGACGGCCATCGCATAGAGTCCGGGATCTGCCCGAAAGAGTGATTCGAGTGCGCGTCTCCGCGCGCCAAGAAGGACGCTGACCTTGGCCGCACTTTTGGGCGACGCGCTCACTGAATTGAGCTCTTCCTCGCTGAAGCGCACGAGAACCTGGCCATTGTGGCGATCTAGCAGTGTCATTGGAATTACTTGCGCATATCCGAGAAGGTTTACAGCGAGAAAGACATAGACGAAAAGATCCCACGAGTTCTGGCCCTTAACCCACTGAGAAGTGTCGGTGAGCCACGGCATCACGTCGAACCACCAGGCGCTGAAGTCGGCCGTAATGAGCCCGAACGCCAGGATGAGCAGGAGAGTCACGCCGGCAACAGAAAACCCACGCAACCGTAATTGGGCTCGAAAGAGGCGTCGCAGTATCCGAAGATGCTCCATAGCGGCTACCTAACTTCTCGCTCAAATGTCCCGAGCGGCCATTCTCCTTGATTCAACTCAGCGTGCACGACGGCTCATAATCCAATCAATCAGGGTGCGCGTGTTATCGACTACAGACCGGGTGCCGTCGAGATGAAGGTCGGCCTTGAGTGGAGCCTCGTAGGACTGGCCAGCACCCGTCATTTGAGAATCCTTGGTTGTCGCAGCCTTCGCGTACAGGCCCTTCGGGTCTCTCTCCTGACACACCGCGAGAGGCGTGTCGACGAAAACTTCTGCGAAGTCGGCGTGAGCGAATAGCTCCCGCGCGGCCTCCCGATCTGCACGGAACGGTGACACAAGCGAGACGATAACGATGAGTCCCGCATCCATCATCAACTGGGCAGTTCGGGCCACGCGCCGCACGTTCTCTCGACGATCTTCCGGGCTAAAGCCGAGATCCTCGCTCAGCGTTTGTCGCACGGTGTCGCCGTCGAGAACGTACGCACGAATTCCGCGTTCGAACAGCGACTTTTCGACTTCGTCAGCAATCGTGCTCTTGCCCGACCCTGGCAATCCCGTCAGCCAAAGAACGCCGGCACGCACGCCATTGAGAGATTCGCGAGCTTCGCGCGTGACGGTAAATGCGTGCCGCACCACGTCAGACTCACGTTGAAGTGGATGAACGGCCATGCCTGCCGCCATCGTTCGGCCGGTCAACCGGTCACACAGAATGAAACCACCCGTGTGACGCGAGTCGGAGTACTTGTCCAGTAGCAGCGGACGATCCG
>JBFYOK010000109.1:0-21770 GCA_041303845.1 Microbacteriaceae bacterium
AAAATCTCTGATCAATCGGCTTGAATGAGGAGACACAATGCGGAACATCTTGATCGGCAACTCCTGATGGACAAGACGCACACTGCTGACGAAGCCGCCGCGGGCGTAGATACTCTCCTCACTTGGGCGAGTTCCGCCGCGCGGCGTGACGCGCATTCCTTGCCTCCCCGTGTCATCAAGAAAGCTTTGACCGTCATCTGTGACGACATCGCGGCGATGATCGCGGCCAGCGCAGAGCCCGAAATCCAGAACGTGAACGCCTTGGCTGTTTCCAAGGCGCCGAGCGGCGGCTCTACCCTCATCTCCGCACCGACGCATCGTGTCGGGCGTGAATGGGCAGCAACGGCCAACGCCATCGCGGCGAACTGGCTGGAACTTGATGGGGGCTACCGCCTGGCAACCTGCCACGGATCGCTGTACACACTTCCTTCGGCCCTGGCGGAACTCGAATCGAGCGGCGGCACTGTGGGAGACCTGATCACGGCGCTGGTCTGTTCGTACGAGGTTGTCACGAGAGTCGCACGCGCCTACCGGCCACAGCTGCCCCTTGCCGCTCATCCACATGCAACGCTTTCCCCGCTGGGCGCTGCTGCGGCAATCGCCGCAGCGCGCAAACTCGACGACACCACGTTCGCCGACACCGTGCTCAGCGCGGCGACCTTCTCCATCAACGGGCCGTTCTCGCACGCGCAACAGGGCGCCACCATTCGCAACGGATGGGCAGGGGCGGGAGCGCAGCTGGGCTTTCTCGCAGCCGATTTTGTGCAGGCAGGCCTCTCCGGAAGCAACACCGCGCTTCACGACGTCTTCGGAACGTCGTACGGTTATCCCGAAAACACTGCAGCTCTGACTGACGGACTCGGCGACCGGTACGCGATTGAAGACGGGTACCACAAGCTGTACGCCTGTTGTCAATATCTGCATTCCAGCGTCGAGGCCGCGTATCAGCTGACCCAGTCGGGACTGAAGGACGTTGCCGCCGGTGACATCGTCGACGTCAAAGTCGAGACGCATCCACTGGCACGCGAGCTGACATCCAAATACCCATTTACAGTTCTGGGCGGCAAGTTCTCGCTACCCCACGCTGTGGCGGCGGTGCTTGCCACAGGCTCCTTCGCACCAGAGGTCTTCTCTGGAGAATTCCTGCAAGACCCGGCTGTGCAAGCGCTTCGCGACAAGGTACGAATCAGCGAATGGGCTTCGTTGCCGGAGCCACCAGAAGATCGGCCCGCCAAAGTCACGGTGACGTTGCGCGATGGCAGCATTCACGAGCAAAGCGTTCTCAGCGCGATTGGCGGCTCCGATCGCCCGCTTGCGGAGGAGCAGTTGATGTCGAAATTTGGAACTCTGACCGCGTCACGGCATCCCCGCTTCGCATCTGTCGCACAGACATTTATTGGAACCGAGAATCCGAATCTAGACATGCTCTTGTCTGATTTTCTCTCCGCACTTCTTGCGCAAGGATAACGAGATGACCACCAGCTCCGAGATCCTCATTGATCGCGTTCTGAACCTTCCCGACCAACTGCCGCCTGAAGTCGAAACCAATGCGCGGCTTCATTTCCTAGACACCATAGGGGTGGGTCTCGTTGCCGCCCGAGTCGGGCCGGTCCGGGACTTGGCCTTAGGGGACACACGTGGAAATGCAACGGGGACTGCAACGGGACCGTGCTCCGTGCTGGGATCGACAGGGAGATACTCCGCATCCGAGGCGGCGCTCATCAACGGAACGCTTATTCATTCCATCGAATTCGACGACACTCACACGGGTTCGGTGATGCATGGAAGCAGCGCGCTCGTTCCCGCCGTCCTGGCGGCCGCCCAAGAAGGCGGTGCTGATGGAAAAACAATGCTCAACGCCTTCGTAGCCGGCTGGGAAACCATCATCAGGATGGGCTTGGCCGCACCCGGTGGGTTTCAGAAGAATGGCTTTCAGGGCACGTCGGTAGCCGGAACAATTGCCGGCGCCGTTGCGGTCGGGCGCACCCAGGGTGTCGGTCGTGAGCTTCTTCTGAATGCGGTGGGCATCGCCGCCAGCTTCTCTTCGGGTAATTTCACCTTCCTTGCGGAGGGCGCATCCTCCAAAGCCGCCCAGCCCGGCATTGCTGCCCAAGGAGCAATCTCTGCCATTCATTTGGCTCGCGGAGGGGTAACCGGGGCGACAGGGGTGTTCGAGGGTTCCGGTGGATTTTTCGGCCTCTACGCGCGCGATGAGACGGCGAGTGAGCGCTTCTCCGCGAGCCTCGCGTCGCTGGGTTCGGAGTGGCTGATCACCGATGCCGCATTCAAGGAGTTCCCGTGTTGCCACTACATTCATCCCTTCATCGAGGCTGTAGGCCTGAGCAAGCTCGATATCTCGTCGCCGGAGAACATCGCCGAGATCCGGTGTCGCGTGCCGGTCGGGCAAGAGGCAATCATTGCTCTCCCATGGGAACGCAAGCAGTCTCCAACGCGGGCCAACGAGGGTCGGTGGAGCCTCCCGTACGTGGTTGCCCTTCGAATTGTCACCGGCAGTGTCTCCATCGAGAATTTCGAGGGCACACCCAACCCAGATGTCGTCGAGCTGGCCAAGCGGATTACCTGGGAGCCATGGTCTGATTCGGGATACCCCGAAAGGTTCCCCGCTGAAATCGAGATTAGGTTGCGCGACGGCTCTAGCGAATCCATCATCGTGGCGGACGTGAACGGGAATCGGACGAGACCATGGAACGTCGAACAGGTCGTCGGCAAGTTCACGAAGAACGCCGAGCTGGCTGGGCTGTCAGATCAAAATCGCGACCGCATTCTCGAAGCGTTCTTGGAGACCGCGAACCCAAATATCGACATCCTGAACAATCTCGTCACCTCCTAGGTACGGGCATTAAATCGATTTCGGTTCTCTTATCGGAGATCCTTTCGGTCTCAGCTGAGCCGTGCATCCCATAAAGTTCAGAGAGTGATTACTCCTGAAGAATTTTCTGCGTTCGCCGCTGCCCGCAGATCGACGCGCGACTTCTTGCCGAAGCCCGTTGACCCAGCCCTTTTGGAAGAAATCTTTACCGACGCTATGACCGCGCCGAGCTGGTCAAACCTGCGTTCCTTTATGGTTGGCGTTGCGACGGGGGAGCGTCGCGACCGGATTAGCTCTGAGATCTTGCGCCGATGGGCTGTCGTTGCTCCCGCCCGTTTCGGAAAACTTCGCGGCATCCTCGGCTTGCTGTTCAGGCCGTGGGCGTGGCCGATTAGCGACTACAGGATGGTGCGCCCCTATCCCAAGGAGCTCGACCCGCGTAGCCGCAAGGTTGGATCCGAACTATACGCACTGATGGGAATTAACCGCGGCGATGCAGTCGGGCGCGACGCACATTCGATAAGAAACTACAAGTTCTTCGGGGCGCCGGTCGAGATTTTCTTCTTTGCCCACAAGAGCCTGGGTGTGTACTCGGTTTCTGATATCAGCTTCTTTGCCCAAAACCTGATGCTGAGTGCCCAGGCTCGAGGCCTCGGAACCTGCGCGCAGGGCTCTGTGGCAATGTGGTCGAAGGCCGTGCGCCAGGAATTCGACATTCCCCGCCATTACAAACTCGCCTACGGGCTCGCAATCGGGTACGCCTCAGACAATCCCGTCAATAGCTATGAGGCCGAGCGTCTGCCCATCGCAGACATCACCGTTCACGGCGTCTAACGAACTTGCGCAGGCCAGAAAGACATTCTCTCGGTCAAGACCTTCTGTCCTAGGGGCACAGAATGTCGAGCTTGGGCTTGCTCACCAGATTCTGGAGCCCTCCGCGTATTGTTCCGGCGTGCATGACGAGGTGTACGGGTAAGAGGTTCCCCCGAGGGCGTAGCCAATTTTCCAAATCGTCGCACAGTCCGCCATGTACTCGACTGCGTCTTTGCCGGGATAGTCAACGAACTTTTCGCTCTCACTAATCATGAGCGCGACCGTTCCATAGAACCAAAACTGCCTGACGTGTGCTGCTTCGTGCACCAACACGTACTTGCCGGCATCGGTGCTATAGATCTCGAGCACCGCAGGGTCATCATCCAACTGAATGATGGGGTTGCCGCCACCACCAACGAAAGTGATACCGCAGACGTAGTACCCGCTGCACATCCCCGTTTCGTATTGAACGCTGTAACTGCCCGAAGTCAACAGCCCGCCGAGATAACCATCGATGTCGAACCCTTCTTCGACGGGAGCAGGCACGTCGGGTGGAGGTGGAGCGGACGGAGCGGTCGCGCCCCCGGTGGGGCTCAACGAGCTCTCAGAAGAAATCTGCTTTGGTTTGCTCAGACGTTCAGCTTGGGCTCGTGCCGCCTCAGCCGCCGCCTCTGCAGCCAGGCGATCCTGTTCCGCTTGCCACAATGCTTGAGCTTTTGCGACGTCTGCTACTCGGGTGGCGAGCTGCTTTCTTACCGCTGTCGCCCCAGTGTTGAGGGTCGCGGCGGCTTGACTGATCTGTGCAGCAGACTCATTGACGGCAGGTGGCCAGAACAGAAGGTCTTGCGTCACATCTGATTGATCCACGCTCGTTGCAAGCATGCGCGAATCGCGAATCGCGGCCTGCAACCATGTGCGGGCCTTCTGAATTTCACTGGCGAGGGCCTTTCGCGAGACCTCGTCTGAGGTCTTTCCGTTCGACGCGTCTAGTGTGGCCTGAGCCGATTTGATGTTCTCGTCAAGCGCGGTCGACGTAGTTTCAAATTGTTGCAGTGAGACTCGTGCTTGTTCATTTGCCTCAACGAGGCTTGAGCGTGCCTGATTCTGAGCGACGGCGTAGCCGCTGATTCCAGCGACGCTGAGCAAGGAAATCCCGGCAACGACCGCCACAACACGAACGAGCCTCTTGTTTTTTGAGGCAGTGAGCTTCTGTACAAGCGGACGCAACATGGGAGTAATCGTAGTTGTGACTTCCTCTGAATTGGCTGTCGAGTCAGCTCCCCGCGGTCGTCGGCGCTCGATAGCCTGATGACATGTCACTTCGAGAGCTTCCGGGCTCGATATCTCTTGAGGGAAAGACGGCACTCATCACCGGGGCGGGAAGCGCGACCGGCATCGGCTTTGCATGTGCACAAGCGTTGGGCCACCTGGGCGCCCACGTAGTTGTGACTGGCACCACGGCTCGCATTCACGAACGGGTACTCGAGCTTGAAGCGATGGGCATAGTCGCGCTGGGTGTTGTCTGCCGCCTCGAAAGGGAAGAAGGTGCTACCGAGCTGGCCACATCACTCAAGCAACTCTCGGCACAGCCAACACTCGTAGTCAATAACGCGGGCATGGTCACCGTCTCCGATGAGTCCATCGCCCAAGGCGGCATCGACATGACCACGTCAGAGTGGAACGACGCTCTCGCAACCAACCTGACGACGGCATTTCACGCGACACGCATAGTCGTGCCGTTCATGCGTGCCGCTCAGTGGGGTCGAATCATCAACATCACGAGCGTTTCTGGTTCCAGCATGGCAACCCGCGGGGATCTGGGTTATGCAGCCGCTAAGGCGGGAATGGTCGGGCTCACGAGAGGACTTGCCGTCGATGAAGCCCGTTATGGCATCACATCGAACGCAGTGGCGCCCGGATGGATTGCCACCGGAAGTCAGCTTGCGTCGGAGGCCGCCGAAGGAGAGCACGTGCCAATCGGTCGAAGCGGAACAGCTGAAGAGATTGCGTCTGCCGTGGCCTGGCTCGCCAGCCCCGGAGCCAGCTACATCACGGGTCAAGTGATTACGGTCGACGGGGGAAACACGGTTGGTGAAGAGCGCGTCCCGGTTTCCTGACTGACCGAGCCAAACAACAGATTCGGTGTCAGACTGGGGCACACGCATAGGTCTTTACGCAGAACAGGAAGCCGTGGAACTCGCGATTATTGGGGCAACTGGAAGTTGCGGCCGTCAGGTAGCGGCTCAACTTCTCGAACGCGGAATTTTGCCAACGGATGGCCGCCTCCACCTGGTCGGACACGCGGGTGGCGCACACGAGAGCGAACTGTGGGGGTTGAGAGCCGACCTTCTTGATGCCTTCTCCGATCGAGCACCGAGTATCGACGTGGGAACCAGTGTTGCCATGAGCGACGCCGATGTCGTTGTCATGATGGCCGGAGCAACGGTGACTCAAAAGGCAACGGATAGGTCGCAGCTCGCGGCGACGAATTATCGAATCTTCACCGAGGCCGCTGCCGACATCGCACTTATGGCATCTGAACCCACCGTGATTGTTCAGTCAAATCCGGTCGAGCTAGCTCTCGAGGTGTTCGCGGATGTTGTATCGAGACATCGCCTCATCGGGGCGGCTGCCTGGTCCGACTCCCTCAGGTTTCGTCGCGAAATCGCTGCGGAACTCGGCGTGAAACGACCCATGGTCGATGCCGAAATGTGGGGTCAGCACGGCGACCACCTCGTGCCGATGTGGAGTGGAGTGCGCGCTCGGGGCGTTGAACAGAGCAAGGTCGATGATGTGATCGGCCGGGCAACTGAAGGACGACCAGTTGGACAATTGCCTGCGGAGATTCGCTCAATTCGAGACCATGCCTTGACCTTGATCAAACGGGATGAGATTCCCGAAGCCTATGCGTTCATCCAAGAACAGCAACCGGATGTGCGCGCGGCCGTCAAGCCCTACTTCACTCACTTCACGGCAGGTCGCACGACAGAGTTGGCCACTGCCCACGCCGTCGCGGATGTGGTCTCTTTTCTTTCCGGTGGCGTGAGAGCGACCATCCCGGCACAGGTCATGCTCGACAACGAGTGGCCGGATCTCATCGGGCCGCTGGCGGTTCCTGTGCTTCTGGAGCCACACGGGTGGCGGCAGGTTGTCACGCAGGACATCTCTGCAGAGGAGAGCGACGCATTGCACGCAGCGGCGAAGGCCGTCGCCAGCACGAACACACGTGCCCACGGCTCGAGGTAGTGTGCGTGTCAAAACCCCTCAGGGGCGAGGGCGCAAGAATACTCACCTAATCCGCTCAGTCGTATCATTAGAGTCATCGCGAGGACGATCTCACGAACCTCAGTGGTAGGAGATGTGCATGTCAGAAGATTCGTCTGTAGATGTTGTCATTGTCGGTGCGGGAGCTTGCGGCATGGTGGCCGCGCTGGCCGCAATCGGCAACGGCGCAACAGTTCTCCTGTTGGAGAAGCTCGACCGCGTCGGCGGTAACTCCACACTGAGCACGGGTTCAATCCCGGCTGCCGGGAGCCGCTTTCAGAAGGCCGCGGGCATTGAAGACAACCCCTCGCTCATGGTGGCTGATCTCCTAGCGGCGAGCGGTCCGCACGAGGCCGAGGACCTGCTCAAGAACATGGCGGAGTTGTCGGTCGAGTTGGTTCATTGGCTGGTCGATACCCATGACATCGACCTGCAGATCATCACCGACTACAAGCACGTGGGCCACAGCGTAGCTCGTCTTCATGCCCCGGGCGACCGGGACGGCAAGTTCCTCGTGGCAGATCTCCTCGCCGCATGCAACAAAGCCGGTGTGACCATCCGCACGTCTCATCCTGTTGTTGGCCTGATAACTGAGGGTGACGCTGTCGTGGGGGTCCGGGTTGAGCCGGTTGACGGAGAGCCGTACCGGGTCATGGCGCGGTCGGTCATCCTCGCCGCAAATGGCTACGGGAACAACAAAGAACTCTTGAAGCGTTGGATGCCCGAAATCGCAGACGCCCAGTACTTCGGTGCTCCGGGATCAACTGGCGAAGCGGTGTCGTGGTCGGAAGACCTCGGGGCAGCCTTGGCCAACGTCTCCGCGTATCAGGGCTATGCCGCCGTCGCGAACCCAGAATTGGGCTTGCTCCTGTCGTGGACGACAATCGAAATGGGAGCAGTAATCGTGTCGCCAACCGGCCGACGTGTGGGCGACGAATCGCGCGGTTACTCGGGCTTCGCCTCAATCATGCTCGAGCATGACGACACGGCATACGCTGTCTTCGACACGACGATTCGGGATTATGTTTTGCAGAACGAACCTCGGTTCGTTCGACTCTTCAACGATGGCCTCATTATCGAGGTGCCAGACGTCGAAGGGCTTGCAGAATTTATTGGATGCGACAGCGCGACTCTCGGCGACACACTTGCCACGACAGCACGCGCCGCTTCGGGCGAAATCGCAGACGAGTTCGGGCGTACCGATTTTGGTTTCGGTCCGTTGAAGGCACCGTATTGCGTCGCCAAGGTCACGCCGGGACTGTTTCACACGCAGGGTGGCGTGCAGGTGGATGCTCACGCGCGCGTCGTTCGCCCAGACGGTACTCCAATCCGCGGGCTCTTCGCCGGCGGCGGGGTGGCAGCGGGCGTCTCTGGACTCGCGGGTGCTGAAGGGTATGCCTCCGGCAATGGGCTCCTCACGGCCGTCGGTTTGGGCTATCTCGCCGGGATTACCAGCGCCCGGGATTCGCAGTAGCACCCCTTCGCCGTAACCACTGGGACGCAGGTCTTTTCAAGTCAACGAAAGAGACAGCTTTTCGAGAGGGATAGAGAGCCCGTACCAATTCGTATGAATGTCTGAATCGGGGTAGATCATGTGGCGGCTTGTCCGGATACTCAGTTCATGACTGGTCCGTCGCCTTCGCGCAGGGACGGTGAAGTGCAACTCCGTTTCCGAGCGTTGGAGTCCGGACACCCAAACGCCGTCGAGGAATACGTCAATCGACTCGACCGGAGTCTTGCGCCACATCGCTTCCGATGCGATGACGGTCGCACTCAAAGTCTTGCCCGTTCCGAGTGTGAGAACGAAACGGGAATCCGGCTGATTAGCCCAACGAAAGTTATCGAGCGGGTAGCAGTAATGCCAACCGGGGCCGAGAACATCAGTGGTCCGAAAATGAACGTCGACACCCATGTCGCCGGAGAGGCGAACTTCTCCGCGCGAGAAGGGCCCAAACAGAGCGATGAGAATGCGCTCCACTCGAGCAAAGTGACCGAGCTTCCACCAAGCCCAATACAGAAATCTGTTCTTCACCAAGTCCTTATCCCATGTGTCCCGAGGAGCCTGACTGAAGAACCTCCGACCTTGCACCATCTTTTTGACATCTGCATTCGTGACCGGGAGCAAGTTGAGAACAGGCTGCAAGTACCTCGGAGTAAAGCCCAGGATCCCTGCAATAGCTTGTGCCGCCTGCGCGACGGCATGTTCAGAGCCCGCAACGCGCGCAATGGAAACGAGCACGTTTGGGTCCGTGTGCTTGAGCAAGTTGTTGATATCGAATAGTCCGGCCAGCGAATCCACATTTTGAACCTGCTGTTGAACACACATAATTGCCACCATCAACTCAGGAGAAAGCTGCCGAATCGGCCCGTATGAACTATGAGACTCGGTGCTGTGGTCTCTGACGAGTTTCGAGTTAAGAGCCACATCAAGGTGGTCAAAAATCTTCCAATGGATGTCGACATCCAGCCCGTCCGAGTTGCGAAAATTCCATGAACCTCGTTGCGGAACAACTCGTGATCGAAACTCTCGGTCACTTACGTCCAAAAGTGGCACGAAACCACGATCACGCAACCTCGACGCAACCTCGAAGACATCTTCTGGGTCGACATATATATCAATGTCTGCCAAAGGTCGAAGTCGTCGGTCGGTCAACGCCGAACTGAGCCCAAAACTCTTGAGAGGAGCGATGGTCCAATGCGCGGCGAGGTCCGAGAGAACGCCGTGAGCATTGGCGAGAACGAGGTTATTCCGAAGCCAATTGTGTCGCGCGATTCCGGCGAGGTATGGCTCGCTTCTTCCAAGTGACTCAAGGTTTCGATGAATGTAGCCCGCGGCCCACGAGAGCACAGGAGACGCAACCTTGAGGTCGACGGTGGAGGAGAACTCGTCCCACGCAGCGGATGCATCGTCAACGTCGCAGAGCGCCGCACGTGCGATTAGCCGTTCTTGTTCATCCACTGCCTCACCACTCTCAAATAATCGTCGCGGCTATCTAGCTTCTCGATAGCAGCGGTAGCGGTTGAACTCTTTCGATGGACGCGTCGGTGAAGAACGACTTTGGGCAAAGTACATGTAACGAGGCCCGCGCGAGTGAAACGATTGTGCCATTCGATGTACTCACCTGCGCGCAGAGTCTCGTCGAACGGCCCAACCTTGGTGAACGTATTTCTCGGCATGAGCACGCCACCGGCGAGAAAAGCCGTCTTGATCTCATCAGGAATGACCAGTCCACTTTCAGCCTGGCCAAAGTTCAGAACTTGGCCGACGGCGAGGTCGGCTTTCGAATGCGACAGCGCGACTGCAAGGTCGGCGCTTCGTTCGACTGGCCAGACGTCGTCTGCGTCGAGAAACGAAACGAACGCTCGCGAGGTATTCGCAATACCGAGATTCCTCGCAGCGCCGACGAGAAGTGGCTCCGAACTCCTCAGTAACTGCACTCGTGATGACTGCTCATGTTTCGACAGCAACGTGATGGGCGTCGTGCTACCGGCGTCGACGACAGTCACCCACGTCGAGACGACCGTTTGATTGAGACACGAATCAATCGCCTCGTCGAGAAAATCATCGACGTCCCGCACTGGGATGATGACATCAATGTCAATCATTACGACGGTCTCCTTTCTTCGAACTGTCTGCGGACCACGGTCAGCAGGTCTTGAGTCGTATTGATAGCGTCCGACGACAGGTTGCGGCCAGAAATAAAGCGTCGAATGACCGCGTCAGGAACGGCAAAGTGGTCTATACCGGCGCGTCGTGCTCGTGCGAACCATTCCACGTCATCGCCTCCCGTCTTCAACGTGATGTCAAAGACGCCGACGAAATCCCACGTGGCCCGCGTCATGAGAAGTGCACTGGGAAGGAAGCCCGTCATCGGACTTTCGAGCCATTCCTGTCTGCACCAATCAGGACGAGTGGCACCTTCTTCAAGAAGAATGTGTTGAAGACCGGTCGAGTAGCGAATTTCATGAGGAGCGTCGAAGCCGGCGAGTTGCCGATTCAGTTTGTTGTCAACCCACTCATCGTCTTGATCAATGAAACCGACAAAACTCCCCGAGCCTGCCGCTACCCCGAGATTGCGTGTGGCTGAGACGCCGATATTCTCGGCATTAATGAGGACGGTCATGTCATCGCGGTTTTCGGCGAGATGGCAAAGGAGTGCCGCGGACTCGTCTTGTGACCCGTCATCGATGCAATAGAGGTGGATGTCAAACTCACCTGCTTGCGAGAAAACGCTGTTTACCGCCCGCGTGAGTGTCTTCATCCCGTTGAATACCGGCATGACAACGTCAATTGTTGGGTTCATGTCAAGAGCTCCCTCGTGCGCTGCGCAATTGTCTCGTAAGGGAGATGTCCCGACGTGATGTTCGGCACTGACTCGACGGTTTCTCGCACACGGCTCAGAACGAGCTTCTCGAAATAGGGGAACTGAGCCACTGTGTTCGGCGCCGTTGCGAAGAACGCCGAGGACGCTGAGATGTTCCTAAAACTGGGACCTTCGGTGCGCGAAAGCGTCAAAATCTTCACAAGGCGAGCGGACTCGTTGTCAGGTGCGTGTTCGCTTTCGGGAAGGAAGATGATGGACTTCTTTGCCTCGTCGTCCCAGGATGTTTGCCCGACCCGCGGCAGTTCTCCAACCGGGTTGACTCTCACTTTCAGGCTCTTGTATGCACCCCAAATGTGGGGCGGGCGAGTGCTGTCACCAGACGGACTCACCTCAATGACGTTGTCGCCATGAAACGTCATCCCGCCTTCACGGCACGCTCTGACGAAGGTAGTCTTTCCGGCGTTGCCAGATCCCGTAATCAGGAGTCCTCGGCCACCCTCGGACACTGCACCAGCGTGGATCACGACATTCCCATCGAGAATGGCCAGCCAGTGCAGGAGAGGCCTCCCGAATTCAGCTATTTCGCGAGGGGGCAAGTCGGTGAATGAGGACAGTAGGGCAATGCGCGCATTCAGTTCGAATGCGAGCAACCGCCCTTGGTCAGGGTCAATTGCGAGTAACCATCGACCAGTGGAATCCCCGTCGTTGACTGATGAGTCGAGGCCCACGATGCTTCCGTAGGGGCCGAATTGAATTCCAGATAAGTCTGGGATCACATTCAGGTACCGACTCGGCAACACATACAGCGTCGCAGGTGCACCCACCGACACCGTCTCTTCTGATGCTAATCCCCAGGGAATCAACCCTGCGGAAAAGTTCGTCTCGCCAGTGCCGCGAAGCGTGATGAGATTCAGCTGTCGAGCACCGAAACGAAAATGCTGCGAACCCTGAATCTCGGAGGCGCGTGCCGAGTCGAGTAGGCCGTCCAACCAATCCGTAACTTCGGCGCTGAGCATCACGATTCTCGTGCGTGAGGCCAACCCTTGCCGGGGTCAACCTCGTGGATAGGGTCAAGCCCGAGGATGTCTTCCAAGTCAGTAAATGGCTCGATGGAGAACGTGCTGTAATCCCATGCGTCGTGACCATCGCTATTGGTTTCGCTTGCCACGTTCAAGACCACGAGTTCGTGTTTGAGTAACTCGCTACGAATTGACGGCCAGTCGCGCACGAGATCTTCAGGATTTCGGCACGACTCGACCAGGGACTCGAAAGTGCACCCGGTGGCGAGCAGGTCCCACAAAGGCGACGTGCCTTCACCCAGTCTGAAGTAGTGGCCGGTCAGAAGGTTAATGACAACGATGACTCCTTCGGACTCATCAAAAATCACGCTGGGCTGGTTGATGCGGATTACTTCACTCATCTTCGGCTCTCTCTAACTCGGCCAGCACGCGCTGCACATCCTCTAAGTATTGGGCTTGGGAGAACGAATTTCTGACAAACGCGCGACCCTGAATGCCCAAGCGAACACGCAACTGGGGTGACTGGAGGAGCCGGGCCACCGAAGTGACCCACTCAGAGGTGGAAGTCGAGATAATCACACCAGGAATTGTCGCGTCGCCCGCGGCGGAATCTGTCCGGGATTGCGCCTCCGACTCGAAAAATGACAGCCCCTCAACGCCATAGCTCGATGAAATGACCGGAAGTCCTCGAGACAGGTAGTCCAGAGTTTTTCTCTTCATGCCGGCACCGAATCGGAGCGGGGAAATACCGGCGGCCGCCCGTTCCATGTGAGTGGAGAGCTCCGTGCCAGGCACCTGACCTGTGAATCTGACCCCCGGAGCAGTGAGCGCGCGAATTTGTTCTTCCTGCCAATGTCCGACCACCGTCAACGTCGCGTCGGGAACCTCAGACTGAACAAGCGGAAGCACGTCGTGGATAAACCATGAGACACCGTCAAGGTTTGGTTGATGTGCCGAACTCCCCACGAAAATGAGACCGCTCTTTACAGAGAAGTCATCCGGTGTCGTAGCCGGCATGAGCATTGATTCGGGTTGCATATTGAAATATCGCATCCACGTCACGTTGGCGCCAGGGAAAATCGCACGAGCATCTATTGATTCAGAATGCGTTGGCAGAATTGCCAGATCTGACCGGGTGAAGCAGAACGACTCGACGGTCTTCATGACCTGTGCGCTGAGTGAACGTTGGCCCAAAATCCTCGCTTGAAGTTCCAACCGCCTGTGGTGGAGGTCGTGGGCAAGGTATCCGATGGGCTTCTCAAGCTGAGCAATTTCGGGGTACAACCGAAGGAATGGCCCGGGTCGACTGATAAGCACCAGATCCGGGTCGAATCGCTTGAGGTTTTCGACCATGCCGGATTCGTTTTCCTCGAAAACCGCACTCGTGTGACCTAGCGAAGCAAACCCGGAAAGCAAGTCGCTGTCTGCTCGAGCCCCAGCATCATGCTCGGGAGTAAGCGCCCCAGCTTCACAGAGCGCAATTCTCATCCCGCGAGCCTAGTCTCATCAATTCCACCTCAGAAATTGAAGCCACCAGCGCACTACCCGAGTTTGTGCACGTTGGGATACGCTCAACCCGTGCTTCCAATTCACGATCGTTCGTTCTGGCAGCCTGGCCTGAAGGACGCTCGTGAGTCAGCCCTGATTGCGCGCGATGCCTTCGTTTTTCTCCATCTCGCAAAATCCGGAGGAACAACCTTTTTGCGGAGCATGACTGAATCACCGCTTTGGCGTTCGATGGAATTTCCTTACCCGCCGTCGCAATTCTCCTCCGTCAAGCGCGCCAGGCTTTGGACGAGGGCGAAAAGTGAGCCTTGGTTAGGGGCTGTTCAGGACGTCCGCCGCACAATTGCGTCACGAACGGGGTTCTTTGTCTGGGGAGGTCACGCGACGTTTGATCACGCTAGTTGGCTTGCCCAGGAGATTCTGCCTCCAGACTCCAGCACTCGCGTTGTCACAATATTCCGTCCCATGCGCGAGCGCGCGGTCTCTCGTTTTCGTGACTATTGGGCGCAGGCTGCGTTGGGCGGACTACCCCGCCGGCAACTTATCGCCGAAGTAAAACCAGCGGCCTGGGAGCCACGCGACGTCTATCTTTCGGACCGCGAGGCCTTTTATCGTGACTCGCAGAACTATCGCGATGCGTCGGGCAAGATTGATGGCAATCGATGGTTTCGGGATGTCTTCATGAATCCGGGGTTCCCCTTTCTCGCAAGGGATGTTTTTGGCTCGGTCGAAACTCTTGAGACGGCTCTATCTTCGGGCGTCCTTCGAGCCATTCCGTTGATGAAATTAGACAGTGAACTCCTGGCCTTGACTGGTGGTCTCCCATCGCGAGCCCGCGTCAGCCCCGCCGTCCCTGATGATGTTGCGCAAGCTCTCGAGGAACCTGGTGAGTTCCTGCAAAAAATGATTGACGCGGATGCTGCCTATGACGCCGTCTTCGAAAGGTACACATCATCACGCTGACAATGCGCAGTGCCCGAGATACCTTCCGTCGAATCGTGCCGTTAGACAGTTCGCGAATGGCGTGGCTCGACTTTCTTCGAGCCTCGGCTGTGTTGCTCGTGATGTGGGACCACTTCACGGGTGATCTGCTCAAGAAACTCGGAAGAACGTGGACACCAAACAGCGTCATGAACGCTCTCGTCTTTGAGCCGCTCGCCATCACCCAATACGGCGGATTTCTCGGCGTGACTATCTTTTTCATGATTAGCGGATACATCATCACCGTGGTTCTTGCAAGAGAGTCACCGCGCACATTTGTCTTGCGACGGGTTTTTCGAATTTTTCCCCTGCTTGCCGTGATGATTCTCGTCGTCGTGATGACGAACCCCCCGCAGCTTGAGGGCATGTCGGCAGGACAAATAGTGCAGCACGCAATTGAGAACCTGACGCTGACCAACTACCTGCATTCTCCGCAGCTGGTTCTTATCGGCATCGCCTGGACGCTGGCCGTAGAATTAGCCTTCTATGCCGCCGCGCTGCTCTTGAGGCCGTTGGCCGAACGACCAAGAACGCGGGCATTCTTCCCGCTTGCGCTGATTCTGATGAGTGCACTGTTCATTGCAACGGCCAGGGTGTTTGGCGGAGGCCCGTACTTTCAGTTCTCTGTCTACTTTTTGTACGTGCCCATCTTTGCGATCGGAAGTCTTCTTGCCCTGCGGGCTTCCAATCAGATCCGCCCCCTGTGGGCCTGGGCCAGTGGCGTTCTCGCCTATGGCGTTTTTCTCTTTGGAACGACGAGCTTTTATCCACAATTTCTTTCGCCCGAAGATTCCTATCCGGTGACATTCGCTTACGCAGTAGCCATCTTCGGCATTGTGTGGTTCTTCAGAGACTCAATCCGCCCCAACCGATTCGTTGCTGTAATCGCGCTGCTGAGCTATTCGATTTACTTGGTGCACGGGGTGGTCGGCAGACCCCTCTTGACATGGTTGGTTGTTTCCCAAGGCTGGACATACTCAGCCGCGTTCCTCGTAGCTGTGCTCGTCACGTTTGTGCTTTCTGCCCTGACTTACCTGACCATTGAGCGCCCGTCAAACAACTTCGCGCGACGAATCACCTCGAAGGCTTCTCCCCAGAAACCGGTCGAGTCCGGCGTCCGTTAGAGCGCTGATTTGAGTCGCTTGAGTCGCTTGAGTCGGGCCTTGACAGGTCCCGGCAAGAGCCGGGCCAGTCGTCGGAGAACCCCCGTGCGAACTTGTGTTGGCGACGTCCTTTTCATCATCAACGATGCAATTCGAGCCGAAATGAAGTCAGCAGACTGCGTGAGCGTGTCGGTTCGACTTATGCTCTCGTACCCCTGATCGCCAATCGAACGTCCTGAGGAAGGGTCGAAGAACAGCTTTTGCATGTGCTTAGCCGCGACAGATACGTCCGCCTCTGCCCACACTGTCGTCGGGGGGTATACCTGCACTGAAGCGTCTACAGGAACAAGCGAATAGGGAACGAGCAAACTGTTGCTCGCGTTCATGAAGTCCATGTTGCCCGAGTATGCAGTTGCGATTACGGGCACACGGAGTCCCATGGCATCCGCGCACGTGAGGCCATAGCCCTCGGACCTGTGTAGCGAAACAAAAGCAACAGCCCCGCACACGAGCTCGGTCACCTGGTCAGACGTGAGGTAGTCCTCAATGAGGTGAATCCTTGGGTCGTCACCGATGGCATGCAATAAGCGCTCTCGATCAATGAACTTCTGATGCCCGTTAATTGTCTTGATGACCAATCGAACACTCTCGTCGCGACTAAACGCAGATTTAAACGCTTCGATAGCCGCAAAGGGGTTCTTTCGGTCGATCACACTGAGGTAATCAAACATGACGAGGAAATAGGGGTCGGCGTCTAGGCCCACCGTCGAAAAATCGAAAGGCTTGACACTTTCTCGTTCTCCGACCTTCTGAGGCAACGGGATCGTAAAGACTGGTTTATTTGTTTTTCGCTGAATCGCCCGTTGCGAGAAGGTAGAAATTGCCCAGACTTCGTCTAGGACCTCAAACGCTTCCGTAAACTCATCCGGAAACTCCTCAACTTCCCAGGCCCAGACGCCGACTCGCAGGCGGTCGCTTCCCCCGGATAGGTTCTCGGCAGCCCACGCAAGCGTCTGGTCGGCATTAATGACGAGGACATCTATGGGGTACACAACCGCGTTTGAGCCAACGGAGACGTCAGCTTCGCTTCGATTGAGGTGACGGGTATTCACCGTCGGCGAACACGGAATGCCGGCGACTTCCGTCGCTTTCATGACGAGTCGAGCTAACTCGCCCATGCCAAGTTCGGCGGTGAGGTAGCCGTGCAAGTTGATTCCGACCGCATCAGTCGCTACCGCCCGGTTTCTTGCAACCCGCGTTTGCACGGGAGCGGCCAATTGCCAGGCCTCGAGAATCCCCTCGCTGACTCCGGACGAATGACACCAGTCACGGAAGTCGCGTGCGTCATTGGTCAGGGGATTTGGGTATGCCGACATGACGTCTGGCCTGCGTTTCCAAGCAGATAGCATGAATTCGTTGAGGAGTGGCTGAGACTCAAGCGGCGAGGTAAGGGATCTAATCAAGTCCGCATCATGACCCGAAAAGGGAACGGGAAGCAGCCGTTTACCGGATGAGTCTTCGTCGAGAATTTTGTCGCGGTACAACCTCCGCAGAGTGGCAGTGATTCCCACGCCAGTGTCTAGTCGCCCATATGCATACTCCCCGGCGGTCCCCACCACGACAGATTTTTCTAGCTCCTCGGCGTAATCTGCGCAGAGTCGGGTCAAGATTGGATTTTCACTAAGTCGCACCCGGGGGTTGCGAACCGCGTGCTTGCTCAAGAGCCACGGCTTCTTCGGGTCAAAACCGCTGAAGTGATAAAAATGTAACGGTTCGCCGTTGACTAAAACTTCACCGTTTTCTTCAGAGAGAGAGCGCTTGTCAACGTTCCAGTAGGCAACATTGAGCCCAGGATGTTTCAAGATTTCAACATTCCAATACCCCGGCACGAGGTCAATCCATCTTTGATCGGTGAAGAGCATCTGCTCGGGCGCTGAGATGGAATCTCGGAGCAGACGCTCTTGCCACCAGGATAAGAACTCACGGGATGCCGAGTTAACGGCGATGAAACCGAGATTGTAAATTCCACTTTGCATGATGACGGCTTCCGAAGGCTCCATCCCGTCACGATCCATTGGACTGAGGCCGTGAGGAGTGAGGGCGATGCCGTGGTCTCGCGCTGCTGCCTCGACAATACTCAAAGGCGCGTAGACGTAGATGTCAGGGTCGAGGTAGACAGCCACATCGGCACCCAACTCCAACAAGGCTTCCAAAGCCCACGGCTTAAGGGCTGTGGCGAGCTCGGTTACGTCGTACATCAGAGCCATGCGCAGAAACTCATCGTGGTCAAGATTTAGGTCACGTGGAGTGAGCACCGTCGATTCGGACCGGGAATCGAAGTCTTCGGCCGTTGGCCGTTCGTCGACGTCGATGAGTAATGTGAAAAATCGGCTTCCCGGGTTGTGCGCTAGGAACGATGCTTCAAGTGCCCGAGCGTAGGGAATGTAGTTCGCGGCAATGATGGTCACAGCGAACATGGGTATTCCTTCGATCGAATATCAACACAAACCTGACGAGTCCTTCGTCGCGTGGCCTCAGCGCCTGAACTACACCCCGAGCAGACAAGACCGTGTTCAGCCTAGCCTCCGCCGGCTTTTCCGTTTCGAAACACTCGTGAAAGCGCCAATCCGGCCAAAAGGAGGGCTTCTCGCGGGGAGTGACCTGAATTGAAGGCACCTAGACTTGCCTGTGGCGCGACGCCAAGAAATCTCTCTCCGGATGAAAGGACCTGAAATGCGACATTATTTTCAGGAAGTCTTTCAATCTCGGTTAGTGCTCAGTGCTCTCATTTCACGGGAGATTCGAGGAAAGTACAGAAGAACTTTTCTTGGGCAGCTGTGGTCGCTCGCGAATCCGCTGACTCAGATGCTTGTTTACACGTTTGTGTTTTCTTTTGTCTTTCAGGTGAGCAGCATGCGCGGGGACCCAAGTGGGGTCGAGAGCTTTGCCATCTATTTGCTGTGTGGACTGATTCCATGGACGCTGTTCCAGAGCTCCGTATTTGCTGGAATAGCAGCACCTTTGGCCAACGTCAATCTGATTACGAAGGTCTATTTCCCACGAATCATCATCCCGATGGCGTCATTCATAGCGACTCTGTACAACTCGGCATTTGAATTTCTTGTACTCCTTGTTGCCCTCGCGGTCGCAGGTTCCGTCTTCTGGCCTTTCCTCCCGGTCGCGGTGCTCATTATCTTTCTCTTGATGAGTTTCGCTGTCGGCCTCGGCTTACTGCTTTCCGTTGTCAATCTTTATTTTCGCGACACCCAGTATTTGATGGGAATCTTCTTTCAGGTTTGGATGTGGTTGAGCCCGATTATCTATCCGATTTCGCTCGTCATCGATCGGTCGGCCAAACTGGGACCACTCTGGGGCACGAACATTACGTTGATGGACATCTACAGCCTGAACCCCATCGTTCACTTCGTCTCGGCCTTCCGCAACGTGCTCTATGACAACCGACTGCCCTCGGCGTTTGATCTGGGAATGTGCGGAATTTGGGCTCTTGTGAGCTTGAGCATTGGTGTCGGGGTATTCAGACGCATGGATAGCAAACTGGCGGAATACCTATGACGAACGATTTCAGCGTCCGAGTTGAGCATGTCTCGAAGAGCTTTCGTCAGTTTTCAGAGCACAACCAAACCATCAAGTCGGCGGTTATGCGGGGCCGAGTAGCGCGGTATCGGGAGTTTGCTGCGTTGACCGACGTCTCTCTCGAAGTTAAACCAGGTGAGACTTTTGGCCTCGTGGGTGGCAACGGGTCAGGAAAATCCACCCTGTTGAAATGCATTGCACGAATCCTCACCCCGGAAGCGGGCAAAATTATGACGAACGGTCATGTCAGTGCGCTTCTAGAGGTTGGCTCTGGGTTTCATCCTGAGCTGACTGGGCGCGAGAACGTGTACCTCGGCGGAGCAATTCACGGGCTCAATCGAGCTAAGGTTTCATCCCTTCTTGATGAAATTGTCGATTTTGCTGGAGTCGAGGAATTCATCGATGAGCCAGTGAAGAATTACTCGTCGGGCATGTACGTTCGTTTGGGATTTTCAACCGCCGTTGCCGTCAGACCAGATGTTCTCTTGGCGGATGAAATCCTGGCGGTGGGCGACATGGACTTCCAAGCTAAGTGTCTGACCCGAATTGAAGAAATGAGACAACAAGGCACCACCGTCTTTCTGGTTTCTCACGATTTGGAGAAAGTTAAGAAATTCTGTTCGCGCGCAGCGTGGCTTGATCACGGCAAGCTGCGTGACATAGGAGATCCGGAGTCAATCGCGACAAAGTACGCCGATTCAGTTTCAGACGGAGGTCAGCCGAATAGCTCGAACGGAAACTCCGACTGAGCCGGTCTCGCGGGCCAGCGAGAGTAGAACAGCGTGGCCTCTTCCGGAAGGATGATGGCCTTTCGGGTGAGTGATTCATAGTGATGCCCGAGTGGTTCGCCTACGTGAACAATTGAGTGCCCGAGCGTCCGCGCCTTGAGGCAGAGGTCGATGTCGTTGTAGTTCAGCGGGAACGCTTCAAAGAAACCGCCGACCTCATCAAAGACACTCGCGCGGATGGCCAGACAGGCACCGGTGACAGCATCCACTTCACGGTTCATCGAAACGAGTTCCGATACGCGCGCCTCGGTCAGTGAGGAACCCCGGTAAAAGTGACAGTCAGAACCATCGATTACCCCAACTCCAAGGTGCTGGATTGTCTCATCCGGGTACAACAACGTTCCGCCAGTGATGGCGACGCCAGCATCACGGAATGGGGCAATGAGTAGGTCGAGCCAATCCGCTCGGAGGGGGACGAAATCGTCATTGACAAATACGAGGATTCCTTGAGAAGCCGATTCCCTGCCCAGGTTCGCTCGTCGAGCGAAGTTGAACGGCGTGTGTTCCTCAACCAACGAGATTGTCGTTTCCCCAGAAAGCAGGGTTCGAGCGTTGGGGGCGCATTCCGCCCCGATGACCACAATGTGCTCCGACGCAGACGCAGTGCTGGAACTCACCGCTGCGAGATGGGCGACAATCAGCGGTGATTCATCGCCATCACCCAGGGCGGCACCCGCCGTCAACGTGATGAGACTACAGTCTCCGGGGAGCGGTGGCGATGTGGATGCAACGAGACGACGTTCTTCTGCGTGGTGCTCGTTAGGTTTATCGCCCCTGTAGCTCTCTGTCTCGCCGCCATATTCAAACCAAACGTCGTCAATATGGGTAACCCTTGCGTCTAGTCGTGCAGATGCGCTTAGGAACCGCCAGTTGTCCCATGGGTCGTCGAGCTCGAACCCCGAGGCAATCGAGAGAATTGCTGGTACGCGAGCGACAAAGGTCTCGCCGACGAACTGCTCGAATTCCAGCCGATGTGGTGACCATAAGGGAAATCGCAGTCGTGCCACGTCGCTGGAAGACCGTTGGCCGACCTTCTGCTTATCCGCGTAGAGGACATCAGACAACGGGTAAGACTCCCACGCCTGAGTGAGACTCCTGAGACATTCGGGTAGTGGCATGTCGGAAGGCCCGAGGAACAGCACGTGCGTGCCTGGAGCTGATTCTCGGATCTGAGCAACGACGCCGCGCACGGTTTTCTGACGCGGAAGCCAGACCCCGCCATTGGCTTCCACGGCTGCTCGCAGGGCGGTGCGTGAGCGCGACTGTTTGCCGGCGACTGCCAAGACGAGAAGTGGACTCGGAGAACTCACGCGCGCCTCCTCGCTCGTAACGACTGAATCCAACGCAGCGGTGCGGTCACGGCACGTCCAGCACGCCATGTAAACGAGGCATGAAATTCCGCCACGATGTTGTCGTGTTCGCTCTTGAACAACACGCGCGGCTTGTGTAGCGCCGAATTCGCCGGGTTATTCATGTCGAGAACCCCGAGTTTCATGGACATGAACTCTCGGTCTCGTTGAGCCAGGTGTAAAGCGTTTATTGTGGAC
>JBFYOK010000110.1:0-3017 GCA_041303845.1 Microbacteriaceae bacterium
CTCTGGGGCGCTCGCAGACACCGAACCATTAATCGAGCGGGCCCCCAGGGACCCCCCGGTCACGACAAGAGTTGGACGATCAGGCTCGAGGCCGAAGGATGTTCGAAGGGCCGCGCGCTCACCTGCTTTCGCTACCGACTCAAATTCCGGCCGGAGGGGCATGCCTACTAGTCGCGCGTGTGGCAACGGCGTTCCTGCAATCGCAACGCCGACAAATCGACTCCAGCGAGCCCCGAGACGGTTCGCGAGCCCGGGTCGAGCGTTGGCTTCGTGAATGACGATGGGGATGCGGGCAGCCCGTGCAGCCGCATACGCCGGTGCTGACGCGTACCCACCAACACCGACGACGACATCGACGTTGCGCTCCGCAATCAGTCTCCGCACGCGACGAACGGCACGTTGCCAGCGAAAAGGAAAAGTCAGGGCATCGAGATTCAGTCGGCGAGGAAACGGCAGCTTCGGGATGGTCTCGAGCTCGAAGCCTGCCTGAGGCACAAGTCTTGACTCCAAACCTTCGGCAGTCCCGAGCATGATGATCTCGGCGGTCGCGTCACGCTCTGCCAGCGCATCCGCCATCGCGATCATTGGGTTGACGTGGCCCGCGGTGCCACCGCCGGCAAACAGGTATGTGGTCATCGGATCGTTCCGCGCATCTGCGCACGAGCTGGTTGTGCCGCACGTGGTTGTCGACGTCCCTGTGAGGTACGCGCACGCTGTGAGTCACGATTCGCTCGAGCGAACGACAACACAATTCCGACAGCAACGAGATTGGCGAAGAGCGCCGTACCACCGGATGACAGGAATGGCAATGGCACTCCGAGTACCGGCAGTATTCCGACAACCACGCCGATATTGATTGCGGCTTGTCCGATGATCCAGAACATGATGCCCCCGGTCGTAATGCGCACCATCCGGTTATCGGACTCTCGGATGATTCGCAAGAAAAGCACCGTCAAAAAGACATATAGAGCGATGACTACGAGGCAACCAATGAGCCCCATTTCTTCACCGATGATGGCAAAAATGTAATCGTTATCGGCAGCTGGCAACCACGACCATTTCGATTTCGAGTTTCCCAATCCCACGCCAAAAATGCCGCCGTTTGCCATCGCCCACTTGCCGTGGAGCGGTTGCCAGCAGGTGTTGATGTAATCGGTGCACTCGCCCATAAACGAAAGAATTCGACCCATGCGGTTTGGGCTGGACCACGCAGCAAGGATGACGACGCCGGCGGCGAGCACTGCAGGCAAAGCCATCGTCCGAAGCGGAATCCCCGCGAAGATGAGACAACCCGTGACGATGATGGCCATGATGATGACCGTTCCCAAGTCGCTACCCATGAGCACGAGACCCATGAGCACGAGCGAGGTGACGACCGGGGCAAAGACTCTCCAGGTGTACATGCCGACTCGATCAATCGCTGTCGGCAACATGACACCGAGCGACACGGCAATCACGATCTTGATGATCTCCGACGGTTGTCCCGTGATCGGCCCGAGGGCGAGCCAGTTTCGGTTACCGCCGGTCTCCACGCCAAGAGGAGTGAAAACCAGCATCTGCAACATGAACCCGCCGACCAGCATTACCTTCAACCAGCGCGACCAAAAAACGAGTGGCAACCTCGCGATGATCAACATGAGCGGGATGCCCAGCGCCGCGAACGTGGCCTGCTTCAAGAAGCCTCCGAAGAACCCAGCGTCCGAAAGGTACGACCCGATTGACGATGCCGAGAAAACAATGATGAGCCCAATGATCACCAAGAAGATGACTGTTCCGAGCAGCAGGTAGTAGTTCGAGTTTTCCGAGTGCAGCGCATTTCCCAGAATGATGCGTGCCGACGTTCCCCGCTGGGCAGGTGCGGCTGATGTTCGCGTGCGCGAGGAGGGTGAACGTCGAGCGGAATCTACGACGGTTCTCGTTGGATGCGACCGTTGCGTGGCCTGAGGTGGGCGCGGAGTTGTTGACATCACGCCCGCCTTTCTCATCTGTTTCGGTTCACACCGAGCCGTTGTTCTCTGTTCCGAGGTGTGCCGCGACGGCCTCCGCGAAGAGGCGCCCACGGTGTGCGTAATCGGTGAATTGATCCATGGATGCTGCAGCCGGGGCGAGCAAAACGGTGTCGCCACGGGTCACAAACGTCGCAGCCGCACGGACTGCTTCCGTCATAACCCCCTCAGTTTCGCGCGAGCGAACCTCGACGACCGGGATGTGGGGCGCGTGTTGCCCGAATGCCGCAAGCACGGCATCCCGTTCGATTCCGATCACAACGGCAGCCTTCACACGTTCTGAGTGCCGGGAAACCAGCTCGTCAATCGACACGCCTTTCAATAACCCGCCCACAATCCACACGATTGATTCGTTCGCGCGCAATGAGGCGTCAGCAGCATGAGGGTTTGTAGCTTTGGAATCGTCGATCCACGACACTCCGTCAACCGACGCGACGGTTTCATATCGATGCGAATCAACCCGAAATGAGTGGATGGCTTCAGCAACGGAATCGATGCTTGCTCCGACAGCACGAGCCAATGCAGACGCAGCAAGAACGTTGGAGACCATGTGAGCAGAGTTCAGCCCGTTGGCACGAAGTTCCTCAACTGTCGTGATTTCCAGTGCCTCAGCATGTCTGTTGTCGAGGAACGCGCGATCAAGAAGGATCCCGTCTACCACTCCGAAATCCGATGGCCCAGGCGAATCCAGCCCGAACCCAATCGCGCGAGCGCCCTCGACGACCTCGGCTTCTTCAACCATGCGCATCGTGCGCTCATCCACCCGGTTGTATACGCAAGCGATTTTGGTGTTCGTATAGATCTTTGCCTTGGCGTTCGCGTAGGCGTCGAACGAACCGTGCCAGTCGAGGTGGTCTTCTGCCACGTTGAGGCACACGGAGGCTATCGGAGAGAGGCCTCTAGCCCAGTACAACTGAAAGCTCGACAACTCGACCACATAAAAATCAAAACCCTGTGGGTCGCGAACCGCATCAAGCACCGGAACACCGATGTTTCCGCAGGGGGCAACGC
>JBFYOK010000111.1:0-8533 GCA_041303845.1 Microbacteriaceae bacterium
ACGCGGGCCTGTGCCACACGGACGAGCACCTCCGCAACGGAGATCTCGGCTTCACCCCGCCCATGGTCGGCGGTCACGAGGGTGCCGGCGTCATCGAAGAAGTTGGCCCTGGAGTTACCCACCTCAAGCCGGGCGACCACTTTGTCACGTCATGGATGCCACAGTGTGGTCGCTGCCGTTTCTGTGTAACGGGACAGACCAACCTCTGCGACAACGGTCAGTACCTGATGTCGGGAACGATGCTTGACGGCACGCAGCGCCTTCACGGTCGCGGCCGCGGCGTTGGAGCCGTCGACCTGCTCGGCACCTTCTCGCAGTGGAACGTCATCCCTGCCTCGTGCGTCGTGCCGCTTCCTCCTGAGATGCCTCTCGACAAGGCAGCCATCGTCGCCTGTGGTGTTCCCACCGGATGGGGATCGGCTGTCAACGCTGCCAACACTCGCCCCGGCGACCGCATTGTCATTTACGGCATTGGTGGCATCGGAATCAACGCAGTGCAGGGTGCATCGCACGCCGGAGCGGAACTGGTCGTCGCCGTTGACCCCGTGAAGTTCAAGCGCGACAAGGCGCTCTCGCTTGGTGCCACGCACGCTTTTGCCACGGCAGAAGAAGCGCACGACTTCGTATGGTCGGAGACGCGCGGAGTCGGCGCGGATGCAGCCATCATCACCGTGGGTCTCGTCGACAAGCAGGTTGTGACCGACGGATTCGCGATGATTCGCAAGGGCGGTCGCCTCGTCATCACCGCAGTGTCGAGCCCCGACCTTCTGGTTGAGATTCCGAGCTTCGAGCTCACCTTGTACCAGAAGCAGATTGTGGGCAGCTTGTTCGGTTCGGGAAACCCGCACTACGACATCCCGAAGCTGATTGATCTCTACCTGCGCGGCTCGCTCAAGCTCGACGAGCTCATCACCACGCGTTACAGCCTGGAGGATGTCAACAAGGGTTACGACGACATGCTCGCGGGCAAGAACATTCGCGGTCTGCTCGAAATCACGCACTAGTCGCCTGATTCTTACTCTGGCTCGGCACGCAATGTGTCTGGGTTGCCCCAACCCCGGCTTCAACATCCGTTAGGAAGAAACTCGTGAAAGCTGTCGTTTACCACTCGTTTGGTGCCCCCGATTCAGTTGAAATTGCTGACGTCCCCGAACCACGGGTCGGGCCAGACTGGGTGCTGATTTCGGTGCGCGCAGTGTCGGTCAACCCCGTCGACTGGAAGCTCGCGGCCGGAATGCTTGACGGCATGCTCGAGACGCACTTCCCTTCGATTCCGGGATGGGATGTCGCGGGTGTCGTCGAGCGAGTCGGCCCAGCTGTGCGCCGGTTCGCTCCGGGCGATGAGGTTTATGGATACGTGCGTAAGGACACCGTGCACGCGGGAACCTACGCCGAGAAGGTTGCGGCTCCGCTGCGCACCATCGCGTTGAAGCCCAAGAGTCTCGACTTCGCTCACGCAGCCGCCGTGCCGCTCGCGGGGCTCACTGCCTACCAGACGGTCATCCATGACCTGAAGATCAAGTCCGGCGAAACCATCGTCATTCACTCAGCCGCTGGAGGCGTCGGCTCGTTTGCCGTTCAAATTGCGGTGGCCCAGGGCGCGCGCGTCATTGGCACAGCGTCAGAAGCGAACCACGAATACCTGAAGAGCCTCGGTGCGATCCCCGTGACATACGGCGACGGCCTGATCGAGCGCGTGCACGAGATTGCTCCGGATGGAGTCGACGCAGTGCTCGACCTCTTCGGCGAGCAGGCGCTGACTGACAGCCCAGCCCTGCTGTCGGAGAAATCCAAGGGGCGCTTGGTGTCCATCACCAACCCCATGGTCAAGGAGCTCGGCGGCATCATGGGTGACGTGCACCCGGACTACGACGACCTCAACGCGATCACGGCAATGATTGAAGCGGGAAAGATTAAGGTCGACCTGTCGGCTGTCTACCCGCTCGAAGACGTCGCTCGTGCGTGGAACGAGAACATGGCCGGTCACACGCGAGGAAAAATCGTTCTCCTCGTCAACTAGTCGGGCTTTCGCGTCGCGTAGTTGTCACTCGGGCTTTCGCGTCGCGTCTCTCTGGCTGCGCACGGGCCACCAGGGAACGCGCACGCGGGGTGCAATCACGTTGAGTACGCGCCATCGCATGGCGCCCTTGATGACCCCGGTTCCATAAGACGCGTCATCGAGTGCGCGAAGAGCGAGGCTACGCACGGGATCGAGTCGCGTCGGGCTGAGCAAGTGGTCGCGCACCGGCTCCATCATCATTGCGACGGCAATGCCACGCGCCAAGCGTGACTTCGGCGTCAAGAGAAGCACCAGCGCGCCGATGGGCCACCAATCGCGCCGGAGCAAGTGCCCGAGCCAGAAAGCGTCTGAGTAGATGATGCGTCCGGTCATTTCCGCGGCAACGGCAAGTGGAACGTCTCGGTCGAGAATCTGCCTCTGCCGGGCAAGTTCGTATCCGGCGATTGCAGCAGACAACCACGGGCGACCCAGCGCGAGAGCCACGAGAACGCCGAGTCCGGTCAGCGAGGGACGCGCCGGAATCAGGCGAGTGTTGTGCCTCTGCTCGAGTGGAGCAGCCGATCCACCGTAGGAAGCACGACGAGACGAAAAGTCGGTCAAGGATGTGCGCACCTCGTGGTAGTTCACGACATCGGGGGCGTAGCGAACGGTCCACCCCGCTTCTTCCATGCGCCAGAACAGGTCGACGTCTTCGCCCACGCGCATCCCCGGTTCGAACGGCGGGGTGCTGGTGGCACTTCGTCGCACGATGACAGATGCGCTCGGAAGCCAGCCCACGGGCACGCCGTAAACCACGCGGCTGGGCACTGCGCCCATGTCGAGCTCTGAGCGAGTCTCCTCGTAGAGCTCGATTGCTGAGTCGCCACGCACGTCGGGGCGAACCCGAGGTGCGACGGCTGCGATCATCGGGTCTTCTAGGAGAGGGCGCAGGCGGGTAACCCACTTCTGGCCGGCGATGACGTCAGAGTCCGCGAACGCAATGAACGGAGCCGTCGTGGCAGCAAAACCTGTGTTCCGCGCCTCGCCGGGCCCACCGTTTTTCTCGCGAACGATGAGACGTGCGTCGAAGGAAGCCACCACGTCGCGAATCGCTGTCGCAAATGGTTCTGGCGATGCGTCGTCGACAACGACAATCGGGATGTTGTCCTCGGTCAGCGACTCGAGGCAGCGCTCTAGGGCATCCCAGTTTTTGTAGACCGGGATGACGATCTCAACGTCCCTTACAGGTGCAGCGTCGCGGGGGATGTTTCGCAACGGCAGCGGATCGATAATTCCGCGGTCGAGGAGATAGACCGCGGCGCGCCTGTCTTCGGGGGTCTCAACAAACGCGCCGACTCGACCGAGCGCATGAAGGCGCGTCGCCAGCGGAAGGACATCGTCAGGCAGCGTCGTTACCGCCCACGGAGACCCGCCCAGAGTGATTCGTCCGTCACGAAGTGCGACGTCTGGGGTCCAGGCGAGCGGGAATTTGGTGACAAAGTCATCGCTGTCATTGCGCACGGGTGGCGTTGGGATTGGCGGCGGTCCCCAGTTGGAATCTGCGGTGTTGCTCGTCATGCGTTGAGTTTGACAGGTCTCATGGGAACCGCCAAATTCCTTTCTCTTTATTGAAAATCCGGGAAAACAATGGAATCTCGGTCTTTGAGCATCAGTTCACACGACCCCGAACGAACGATTCTTCCCTGATGCATGACGTGGGCTGTCGAACCAATTCTTAGCGCCACGTCAACGAATTGCTCCACGAGGAGAATCCCCATGCCGGTCTCGGCGAGGTTGGTGAGTGCGGTCGTGAGCGGCGCAATCGCAGACGCAGACAGACCCAATGAGAGCTCGTCAATGAGCAAGTATTTCGGCTTGGTCGCGAGCGCAACCGCAATCATGAGCATCTGTTGTTCGCCACCGGAAAGCATGCTGGCCTTCAGATTCGATTTGCGCTCAAGCTGCGGAAACAGTCGGAACGCTTCCGTGAGTGCACTGGGGTTACGGTCAACAACAAAAATGTTTTGCGCCACGGTCAGCCGGGAGAAGAAGTTTCGGCCCTGCTCGATGTACGACAACCCGCGCTCGGAACGTCGATGCATCGGTAGCTCGTCGATACGTTGCCCATCGAGGTGAATCGTTCCGTCGGCGGACCGCAGTTTTCCGGCAATGCAGTCCAGCAGAGTTGTCTTGCCCGCACCGTTTGGGCCGAGCAATACCGTGATCTCTCCCGGAGGCACCAGCAGGTCAATAGCGTGGCAGAGCGTAAACGCGCCGCTCTTGACGGAGAGGTCTTCTACCATCAGTCCCTGTGTCATGACGTCGCCCGGTTCCCGAGGAATGTCGAGACGACAGCACGATTGGTCAACACATCGGTGGTGGGGCCCGTCATGACGACGGTGCCTTCATTGAGAGCAGTGACCGTCGATGCAGCGTGTTTGACGAATGCGATGTCGTGTTCGACGAGAAGAACCGCACAGTCAAACGCCGCCGGAATGTTCTTGATTCGCTGGGCCAACGAGATGCGTTCCTGCTCGGGCAGTCCCGAAGCGGGCTCGTCGAGCAGAACTACTCGTGGTTGCGAGGCGACTGCGCCGGCGACGTCGAGAACGCGTCGCGAACCGGCGTCCAAAAGCCGAACGGGGATGTCCCCCTGGGGCAACCCGAAGTAGTCGCGAACTTTGTCAATGTGTGCGCGATGAGCTGGGCCTGCGCTGGCGCGCAAGAAATCATCAATCGTCAACGCATCGATAGATTTCGTTTCTTGGAATGTTCGCCGAACGCCCCGCAAAGCCCGCTCGTGCGCACGCGCGTTGTCGAGTGATGCGCCACCGAGAGCAACTGTTCCTCTGTATTCCCTCAAGAATCCAGAGACAGCGTCGATGAGAATTGTTTTTCCTGCGCCGTTTGGTCCGATGAGTGCGTGAACGTGGCCCGAGTACATCGTGAGGTCGATCGAATTCAGCACGCGATGTTCACCGAACGTCACGCTGAGGTTCTCAATTTCGAGCACGGGAACCACCGGCGCCGCTTTTGCTTCGGCGCGAGAGACGTCGGTCGGAGGCGTGCACGCGCGTTGGGCATCCCGGAACCGACGGTCGAGAAGTCGATTGTTGAGCTGTTCGATCAATCCGCCGTTCCCGCGGCGCAAAACATCGAATGCGCCAAGCGCGAGCAGGCCGGTGCCGAGGTCAAGGGGCAGTCCGAGGCGGCTCAACAGTTCGGGCACGAGCACGGTGACGATGCCCGCAAGAACAGCGCCCCCGAAGAAGCTCGCTCCGCACAGCACGGCGGTAGCGAGGTACGAAATGGAGGCGAGGGGGGAGAAGGCGGCGGTTGTCAGAAGACCGTATTGGGCAGCCAGGAGCCCGCCGGCAAGCCCAGAAAAAAGTGCCCCAATTGCGAATGCGCTTGCCTTCAGCGTGTGCACCTTGAGCCCCATCGCAGCGGCATATTTTTCGCTGACCTTCATCGTCGCCCAGCCGGCAGTCAGTGTGCTGCGATTCAACGCAACCGCACCGGCTTGAAGAATCAGGACCAGCGCGACAACGAGCAGAAAGAACCACCGGGGATCGTCGAATGGAGGCGCGGGGGAGACGGGTGTGCCCGTCGCCACCCCGGGAAAGCTCCCGTTTCGCAACACTAAGTCGAGACCTGCGGCAAGCCCCAACGTCACCACGGCAAGTTCAACGCCTCGAATTCGGGTGGTCACCAACCCAAGCATCCAGCCGGCCGGCATGACGGCAAGTCCACCGGCAATGACGAGCAGAAGAAAAGGTATTTCGGGTAGCGAGAGAGCGAGCCAAGAAACAATCCAGCCGCCGATTGCCGCGAACGACATCTGACACAGTGAAATCAGACCAGCCTGAATCGTGACGAACCCCACGCTCCGTGCAATCACTGCACCGATGAGCGCCGCGGACATGATGTAGACCCAATAGGCGGGCAGCGTGAGCCCTAACGCAACAGCCAAGGTCACAGGGAGGACCCAAGACACAACCAATTGTTTACCTGACCGCATCCCACACCTCCCGGCGACGCATAAAGATCAGGGCCACGATGATGATGACCGTCGGCAAGACACCGCGGTAGTCCGACAGACCCTCGACTCGAGATGCTCCGCCTTCGATGGCACCAATGAGAACCGCAGCCAGGGTCGTGATCCAGACGTGTGAAAACGAGCCGACCAGGGCGGCCGCAAGTGCGGGAACGATCAGAAACGACATCGATTCGAACGTCGGATTCCGCGTGGGAGCGATGAGCAGCATCGCAACAGCCGACAACAAGCCGGTCGACGCCCAGACAACGACCGTCAGTCGTGTCGCGTTGATGCCGAGCAGTTGAACCGTGACGGGCCGTTCTGACATGGCCTGCAGGCGCAAGCCGATTTGCGTGAATCTCAGCAGCAGTGTGAGACCTAGGGCGATTGCCAACGCGAGAATCATGGCGACGAATGTCGCAATCGAAACCCTGACGCCAGCCACCTCAACTGTCGTGTCGGGCACGAGACTCGGCATCGCCCGGGGTGAGTCGCCGAAGAGCCTGAAGCCTGCGCTGAGAATCAACAGGAAGAGCACTGCGGAGATGACCGAACGCACGATGACCGTGGGGTTAGCGAACCATCTAGACAAGACCCAGCCGACGAATCCCGCTACTGCTGCTGACGTCGCAAGCCCTGCGACAACGGCGAGCCCCAGGGGGATGCCAGTTTGAAGCAGCGAGTAGCACGTGTATGCACCAAACGCGCCCAGGGCGGCCTGGCTAAAATTCAGGACACCGACGAGACGGTAAAGCACGACCACGCACACCGCGACGATTGCATAGGCCGACCCGGAAACGAGCCCGGAAACGACCCCATCTAGCAATGGACTACTTCGACCAACTCGATTGCAACAGCCGGCGAGCTACTTGCCGACAACCCAGTCACTCACCGTCACCCATCCGGATTCAGTTGCCTGAACCATCTGGCTCGCGATGTTCGGGTTGTGGCTCGTTCCGCTTCCAAAGATGAACGGCATTCCCAGAAGCGGATGCGTTACCTCATCCATCTCTTTGAACGCCTTCGTCACTGACTCTCGAGTGATCGGCCCGTCAATGCTCTTCAACACCTCAACGAGAATCTCGGCGCTGACGAAACCACCCATGGACAGCGAGGTGAGGGGGACTTCTGATGCAGTCAGGGTTGACCGCCAGTTGTCGAGGCGGCTGTCGTCGCTCGAGAACGGAAGGAACTCCGAGTTCGCGTAGAGACCCAACGTGCCCTGTCGTTGCAACTCGGTCGCGACAGCTTCTGAGTAGGCGGAGGTCAACGAGAGCCAGTCAATGGTCTCGAGCAACCCTTGCTGCTTGACCGTGTTCATGAAGGCAACCGCAATCGGCTCATTCGCGTTGAACACGACTGCGTCACACTGCGCGTCGCGCACCGCGAGAATCGCGGGGGTGGGGTCATCACCGAAGTTCACTGATGTGTCGATGTGTGGTGCGGTGCTGCCTGTCGCCTCTTCCCAACTCGCAATTAGCTCGAGGTATGGCTCGGTGAGACCCGGTGACTTGAGGATGACGGGACACACGCGAGTGTTTCCCAAATCTTCTGACGCGTAGTACAACAGGCTGGCGAATCCTTGAATCGTTCCGTTGTTGACCGGAGCGATGTTCGCCGAAGCGAAGCACGCCGGTTCAACACCGATACCGGGAACCGAAACCACCTCTTGCTGGGCGTAGAAAGTTGCGTTCACGCTGCACTCGACGAGACTTGCCGATCCCACGAGTGCCACAACCTGGTTTTCGTCAACGAGTCGACGCGCAGCCGTGCTGGCCTGCGCCGGATCCGCACCATCATCGAGCGAGACAAACTCGATTTGCCGCCCGTTGATGCCACCTTCGGCGTTCACTCGGTCGAAGACCGCTTGAGCTGCCGCCGGAACCTCCGGGAACGGTGCCGGTCCCGTGAGAGACGACACAGCACCAATCTTGATCGGAGTTGAGTCGAGCGACTCGGATGGCGAGGCCGCGCATCCTGACAGCGTCAACATGACGACAGTGGCGACGGAGACGAGTGGTACCGAGATCTTGCGTGAGTAGAGCATGGTTCGAGATGTCTTTCTGGGGGGGAACTTTTCTTGCCTACGCCTTTTTGGAGCGCTTCTGCGGTGCGGACTTGGTGCCGAGCGCGACCTCAAATCCTTCGGGAATGAGGAAGTCGTCGCGGCTCAGCTGCGAGATCGACGAGTGACCGAGACCGAGCAGCGCGGAGTCAAGTCCCATGCGAAGAAGGTCGAGCACGTTTTCCACGCCCGTCTGGCCGTTGGCGCCGAGACCCCAGAGGTATGCGCGGCCGAGCATGACGGCGCGTGCGCCCAATGCCAGAGCCTTCGCGACATCTCCACCGCGACGGATTCCTCCGTCGAGCAAAACCTCGATCTGACCGTTCACTGCGTCGGCGACGGGGCCGAGACAACGAATCGTCGCGGGAGTCGTGTCCAAGTTGTTTCCGCCGTGATTCGAAACGGAAATCGCGTCAACGCCGGCATCAAT
>JBFYOK010000112.1:0-30154 GCA_041303845.1 Microbacteriaceae bacterium
GACCTTGAGGGCGTCGACGTCGAGGCCGGAGTCGGTCTCGTCGAGAACAGCGAACTTGGGCTTGAGGAGCTCGAGCTGAAGGATCTCGTGGCGCTTCTTCTCGCCGCCCGAGAAGCCTTCGTTGACATTCCGCTCAGCAAATGACGAATCCATCCGCAGGTTCGTCATCGATTCGCGCATTTCCTTTACCCAGGAACGCAGCGCCGGAGCCTCGCCTGAAACTGCTGTTTTCGCCGTGCGCAAGAAGTTGCTCACAGTGATTCCGGGAACCTCAACCGGGTACTGCATGGCCAGAAAGAGCCCCGCGCGGGCGCGCTCGTCAACGCTCATCGCCAGAACATCCTCGCCATCGAGCGTGATAGTTCCTCCGACAACCTCGTAGCGCGGGTGACCCGAAATTGTGTACGCCAAAGTTGACTTGCCTGAACCGTTCGGACCCATAACCGCGTGAGTTTCGCCCGAGTGAAGGTCTAAATCGACCCCACGAAGAATTTCACGTGGGCCACCATCGGTGTCGACGTTAACGCGCAGGTCGCGGATTGACAGAGTGCTCATTGCTAGACGTCCTTCGTCTGATCGGTATCAACATAAACATCGTCGCCGTCTACCTCAACCACGAAAACGGGGACGGGCTCATAGGCAGGAAGAGTAAGAGGCTTGCCGGTTTCGAGAGAGAACTTCGAGCCGTGAGCCCAGCATTCGAGGGTTCCGTCTTCGACGAATCCTTCAGAAAGCGAGATGTCACCGTGGGTACACGTGTCACCAATGGCGTGAATCTCTCCATTTGCGTCGAGAACGACCGCGATAGGCGTGCCGTTGACGACGACGCGAGTTGCTTGATCCTGCACAAGAGTGCTTAGGGCACCTATTCGTTCTCTCGTCATGATGCGATTCCTTCCGCAAATTGCTGGTCAAGAACGCTCTCTACGCGCTCACTAATCGATGCAGAACCGAGCTGCTGTGCCACCTCGTTGAGAAAGCCGCGGACGACGAGCATGCGCGCATCCGACTCAGAGATTCCACGGGATCGGAGATAGAACAGTTGCTCTTCATCGAATCGTCCGGTGGCACTGGCGTGTCCCGCGCCGACGATGTCACCCGTCTCGATTTCAAGATTGGGAATGGAATCGGCGCGTGCACCGTCGTGCAAAATGAGGTTTCTGTTTTGCTCATACGAGTCGGTTCCTGTGGCCTTCTGGCCAATGAGGACGTCGCCAATCCAGACGGCGCGAGACGTGGCAGAGCGCAGGGCACCCTTGTACATGACGTTGCTGGTGGTGTGAGGAGCGTCATGATTTACGTACACGTGATGCTCGGTGTGCTCGTTGTCTCCGGGCGTATACAACCCGAGCAACGTGACGGATGCTCCAGATTCTGCCAAGTGTGCCGACGGGTTCACCCGCACAATTCCACCCGACAGCGTGACGAGTCCGTGGCGCAGAGTGGCGTCACGACCGATTCGAGCGAAGTGCGAACCAAGGTGAATAGAATCCGGGGTTTCTTCATAGACGTTGTTCACCGTCAGGTTCGCGCCAGCACCAACGACATACTCGTGATTCTCAATGACTCGAACGTGACCTTCATATCGGATCACAACTGTCGCTTTTGACTGAGGCGCCAGCTCGACAACCAGGTGAACCGCACGCGCAGCGTCTGTCTCAGCGTCCGACGTGAGATCTACCACGAGCTCAATGTCATCAGTTTGCTCACCGGAGATGACGACGAGGCAGACGTCTCGAGCCATTTCCCAGGCCGCGCCGGATGCGCGATCCTCTGGTTGGCCGGCGCGTCCAACGTGAGCGTCAGACGAGTTCACCCACGAGACGTCAACGTGGGCGTCTGATGCTCCGACCACGCGAAGACCGAACGGCGAACCGTCAAGTATTCCGTCTACGACTTCGCTGATGCGCGGTGCCGGTGAGAGTTTCCACTGCAAGTCGCGTTGGCTGATGACCGGGAAATCGTCGCGGTGCGTTCCGGTGGGCCGCTCACGCCGTGTTTGAACGGGAATGAACGGCACTGTTTCAATGGTGCTCATCTAGCCGACGGAACCTTCCATGCCGAGTTCGATGAGCTTGTTGAGTTCAAGTGCGTATTCCATGGGAAGCTCACGTGAAATGGGCTCGATGAAGCCGCGCACAATCATGGCCATGGCTTCGTCTTCAGCCATTCCTCGGCTCATGAGATAAAACAGCTGGTCTTCGCTCACCCGCGAGACAGTTGCTTCGTGCCCGAGCTGGACATCGTCGACTCGAATATCAATCGCCGGGTAGGTGTCGCTTCGCGAGATTGTGTCAACGAGCAACGCATCGCACCGAACGGTGTTCGCGCTTCCATGCGCCTTCGGATCCATACGAATCTCACCACGGTAGCCCGCACGACCCCCACCGCGTGCAACAGACTTTGACACGATGGATGACTGCGTGTTCGGAGCCATGTGAATCATCTTGGCGCCGGCGTCTTGGTGCTGACCAGGTCCAGCAAACGCGATGGAAAGCGTCTCACCCTTCGCGCCCTCCCCGACGAGATAGACGGATGGGTACTTCATCGTGACCTTCGAACCGAGGTTGCCGTCAATCCATTCCATCGTCGCGTTTTCGTGCGCGATAGCCCGCTTTGTAACGAGGTTGTAGACGTTGTTCGACCAGTTCTGAATCGTCGTGTAGCGCACACGTGCGCCCTTCTTGACGACAATCTCCACGACGGCCGAGTGCAGTGAGTCACTCTTGTAAATCGGAGCGGTGCATCCTTCGATGTAGTGAACGTACGAGCCCTCATCGGCAATGATGAGCGTTCGTTCGAACTGGCCCATGTTCTCGGTGTTGATTCGGAAATAAGCCTGCAACGGAATCTCTACGTGAACACCCTTGGGGACGTAGACGAACGAGCCACCAGACCATACGGATGTATTCAGCGCAGCGAACTTGTTGTCGCCGGACGGGATAACCGACCCGAAGTACTCTTCAAAGAACTCCGGGTGCTCTTTCAGAGCAGTGTCGGTGTCCATGAAGATGACGCCCTGCTTTTCGAGCTCTTCATTGATCTGGTGATAGACAACCTCAGACTCATATTGTGCAGCCACACCAGCTACGAGTCGCTGACGTTCTGCCTCGGGAATCCCGAGTTTTTCGTAGGTGTCCTTGATCTCGTCCGGAAGGTCTTCCCACGACTGGGCCTGACGCTCGGTCGAGCGAACAAAGTATTTGATGTTCTCAAAATCGATGCCCGACAAATCGGCGCCCCAATTTGGCATGGGCTTGCGGCGGAACATCTCGTAGGCCTTGAGTCGGCGTTCGAGCATCCACGCAGGTTCATCCTTACGTCGAGAAATGTCGCTGACGACGGCCTCTGAGATGCCGCGCTTAGCGGATGCTCCAGCGACGTCGGCATCGTGCCAGCCGAATTCGTAGTTGCCAATGCCGTCGAGCTCGGGGCGGTCAATGATGGTGTCTGACAAAGCGGACCAAACCTTTCTCGAAGTGCGGTTAGACAAATAGAAACGTGCCGATACGGCGGAAATTCCCCACCAGCGGGAAGCCGCAGCATTGAGGGCGAGAGTGGGATACGCGCATACATAGACTAACCGCTATGAGGACGCTAATGAATGCCCTACCGACGACTGTGACGCGTTCTGTTCGGGCTTGGAGCTGGACAACGTGGGTCGTTCAGGTGCTCATTGTTGTCACTGGCGGGGCCGTTCGGTTGACGGCAAGTGGATTGGGATGCCCCACATGGCCCTTGTGTACAGAGGATTCCCTCGTGAACACGCCAGAAATGGGTATTCACGGCGTCATTGAGTTTGGTAATCGATTGCTCACGTTCCTCCTGGTGATCGTTGCCGTGGTCACGTTTGCCCTCGTTTTCCGGTTGCGACGCACACGTCCCGAGTTGTTTTGGCTCGCGTTTGCAATCGGGCTCGGAATCCCGGCACAAGCGGTCATCGGCGGAATTTCCGTCTGGATGAATTTGAATCCATATGTCGTAGGTCTTCACTTCGTCGTTTCCGCGGTGATGATTGTCATGGCGACTGTCCTCGTGCTTCGCACGCGACCGAACGCAACATTGATGGTGCGCGACACACGCGGTTCCCGGCTCATCGAAGCCGGTGCCTGGGTTGTCGCATCCCTGCAGATAATTACTGTCTTGGTGGGGATTCTGGTGACCGGGTCCGGTCCCCATGCAGGGGATGCGGATTCACCGCGCAACGGTCTCAACAGTGAGCTATTGCAGCACGTGCACTCGGTCCCGGCTTATGCGGCGGTAGCAACGACAGTCGTGCTCGCAATACTGGCCGCTCGAACCTCGCGAAACGACGTGATGCGGGCGGTTCGAGCTTTGCTCATCGTGAACATCGCTCAGGTCGTGACCGGACTCGCCCAAGCGAATCTCGGTTTGCCTCCGATTCTCGTCGGCGTACACATGCTGTTGGCGTGCCTGGTGATTTCGGCCACAACCTGGGTCGTGTTGGTCTCTCCGCCTAAAACGGCAGCAACGGGTCCAGAGCGATAGAGAGAAAAATTATCGTCAGATAGGCGTTTGACAGATGAAACAGACGCATGGGTTTTGGGTCGAGGGTTTCTAGCGCGCGACTGTACAGACGGTGGCATTCAATGAGGAACCAGGTTCCCGCGCTCGCCGCGACGGCGGTGTAGACAATGCCCATACCTGCAACGGGAATGAGCAGGAGAGTTGCCGCGACGGTCGCCCATCCGTAAAGCACGATCTGCAAACCGACCGTGACTCGCCCGCGAACCACGGTGAGCATCGGCACGCCCGCGGCCTTGTAGTCCCCGCGATATCGCCATGAGAGTGGCCAGTAGTGCGGGGGCGTCCACAGAAAAATGATGAGGAACAAGACGACCGGAGTCCAGGCGAGAGAATCGGTCACGGATGCCCATCCGATCAGAACGGGGAAGCCTCCTGCGGCGCCTCCCCAGACGATGTTCTGCGGCGTGCGGCGCTTGAGAAGAAGACTGTAGACAACGACGTAAAACAGAATTGCACCGACGGAGAGAGCCGTCGCAAGAAGGTTGGTGAAGACAGCGAACCAGATGGTGCTGACGACGGCCAGTATCCAAGCGAATGCCAAGGCTTCTCGGTCACTCACTTCCCCCGTAACCAGCGGGCGGCCGTTCGTTCTCTTCATGACCCGATCAATGTCACGATCGATCCAGCAGTTGAAGGCTCCGGCGCTTCCGGCGCTGAGTGCGCCACCGATGAGAACAACAAGGACAAGACCAAGATTTGGCACACCGTTTTGCGCCAAGAACATCGTCGGAATCGTCACGGCGAGAAGGAGCTCCATCACGCGTGGCTTTGTCAACGAGATGTATGCAGCCGCCTTTCGGCGGAAACCAATGCGCGCGGACACCTCTGTTTGCGTGCCGGATTGCGCCATGGTTTTGAGTCTATGTCACCTCTCGAAACGACTTTGTCCGCCACGGGTGCGAATGAGTGAACCGGTATGCTTGGGGCATTGCGCGGGCATTCGTCACGCTGTTTTTGCCGCCGAATTGAAAGGCTTCGAGCTCACATGGCTTTGGAATGGAACGACCTCGACGCGAAAGCCGTGAATACGGCCCGAGTACTTGCAGCTGATGCAGTCGAAAAGGTGGGAAACGGCCACCCGGGCACGGCCATCAGCCTCGCTCCTGCGGCGTATCTGTTGTTCCAAAAAGTTATGCGGAGCGATCCGAGCGATGACCAGTGGATTGGCCGCGACAGGTTCATCCTGTCGGTCGGTCACTCGTCGCTCACGCAGTACGTTCAGCTGTATTTGGGTGGCTACGGGCTTGAGCTCGATGACTTGAAGGCACTGCGCACGTGGGGATCCCTAACCCCTGGACACCCGGAGTATGGCCACACAAAGGGCGTTGAAATTACGACCGGACCACTCGGTCAGGGTCTTGCCTCTGCCGTGGGTTTTGCCTACGCCTCTCGTTTTGAACGCGGCTTGTTTGATCCCGCGACACCACAGGGTGCGAGTCCCTTTGATCACTTCGTCTACACCATTTGCGGTGACGGTGACATGCAAGAAGGTGTGACTGCCGAAGCATCGTCATTGGCCGGCCATCAAAAGCTCGGCAATCTCATTGCTCTCTATGACAGCAACCAGATCTCGATTGAAGATGACACCAACATTGCGTTCACCGAAGACGTTGCGCAACGATACGACGCATATGGCTGGCACGTGCAGACCGTTGATTGGAAGAAGACCGGTTCCTACGTTGAAGACATCGCCGAGCTCTATTCGGCGATTGAAAAGGCAAAGTCGGAATCCACCAAGCCGAGCCTGATTATTCTCAAAACCATCATCGGTTGGCCAAGCCCGAAGAAGCAAAACACCGGAAAGATTCACGGATCTGCGCTCGGTGCCGAAGAGCTCGCGGGGCTCAAAGTAGGTCTGGGATTCAACCCCGAGACGTCGTTTGAGGTTGATTCGACGGTGATTGAGCACACACGTGGTGCACTCGAACGAGGCGCTCAGGCGCGTGCCGAATGGCAGGTCAGTTTTGATGCGTGGGCTGCGGCAAACCCCGAGCACAAGAAGCTCTTTGACCGAGTCGAAAGCGGTGCGCTTCCGGAGGGAATCGAAGGCGCGCTCCCGGTATTCCCCGCAAATGAGATTTCAACCCGTGTTGCGTCTGGCAAGGTCCTCAGCGCTCTTGGGGCCGTCATGCCCGAACTCTGGGGTGGTTCCGCGGACCTCGCCGAGTCGAACATGACGACCATCGAAGGTTCGAAGTCGTTCGTTCCCGCCGAATGGTCCACGCACGAGTGGTCAGGTGATTTATATGGCCGCACTCTCCATTTCGGTATTCGGGAACACGCGATGGGTTCAATCCTTAATGGGATTGTGTTGCACGGAAAGACACGTGCCTACGGTGGAACATTCCTGATCTTCAGCGACTACATGCGTCCGGCCGTGCGCTTGGCGGCCCTGATGAAGGTGCCATCGATCTTCGTCTGGACTCATGACTCGGTCGCCCTCGGAGAAGACGGACCGACCCACCAGCCGATTGAGCAGCTCGCAACATTGCGTGCCATCCCTGATCTCGATGTCGTTCGACCCGCGGACGCCAATGAGGTTGCCTGGGCCTGGCTCGAGATTCTCAAGCGCCGCGGAGGCCCCGCAGGTATCGCGCTCTCACGCCAGAACTTGCCGGTTTTTGAGCGTGGAACGGGAGATGCCACGGACACTGAATTCGCATCGGCGCGCAACACGGCACGAGGCGCCTACGTCTTGGTGGATGCCCCCGGAGCTCAGCCCGATGTTGTGCTCATTGCAACGGGGTCCGAAGTTCAGCTCGCGGTGGCGGCTCGCGAAACTCTCGCCACGGCAGGCATTCACGCTCGCGTCGTATCGGCACCATGCATGGAGTGGTTCCATGAGCAATCCGCGTCATACCAAGAATCCGTCATTCCAGCGGGAGTTCGAGCACGAGTCAGCGTCGAGGCGGGGATCTCAATGTCGTGGGACAAGCTCGTTGGTTCGACAGGCCGGAGTGTTTCCATCGAGCACTTCGGCGCATCCGCCGACTTCAAGACACTCTTCCGCGAGTTCGGGATGACCACCGAGGCCGTCGTGGCAGCGGCGAAAGACTCGATTGCCGCATCCAAATAGCTGACGCTTTAGCCCGACACAAACGAAAGTACGCAACATGAACGCCATTACCTCTGCTTTGTCCGGTGCTGGAGTCAGCATTTGGCTTGACGACCTGTCGCGAAGTGCCTTGACCACCGGGAAACTCGCAAAACTCATTGCCGATGTTGACGTCGTCGGCGTGACGACGAACCCCACAATTTTCGCCGGTGCACTCACGGACGGCGAGAGTTACGCCGGCCAAGTGGGAACGCTATCTGCGCAAGGTGTAGACGCTGAGCATGCTGTTTTTGAGATTACAACCGATGATGTTGCCGACGCCTGCGACCTTTTTCTTCCCATCTACAACCGCACTCGGGGTGTAGACGGCCGGGTCTCCATCGAGGTCTCCCCCACACTCGCTCACGACGGACCGGGCACGGTAGCCGAAGCAAAGCGACTCTGGGCGAAAGTCAATCGACCAAACGCGCTCATCAAGATTCCGGCAACGCTGGCCGGGCTCGATGCCATCACCGAAGTCATCGGAGCTGGTATCTCAGTAAACGTCACGCTCATCTTTTCGCTCGAGCGCTATGAGGCCGTTATCGATGCCTACCTGTCGGGTCTTGAGAAGGCTGCTGCGGCCGGGCATGACCTCGAGCAAATCCACTCGGTTGCCTCATTCTTTGTGTCTCGGGTCGATACTGAAGTGGACAAGCGACTTGACGTTCTTGGTGCGGATGCCTCACTCAAGTCCAAGGCCGGACTCGCAAACGCGCGCCTCGCCTATGAGCTCTTTGAGAATTCGTTTGACACCGAGCGCGCAGCCAAGCTTCTCGCCCTGGGCGCCAACGCCCAGCGGCCGCTGTGGGCATCCACAGGAGTAAAGGATCCCGCTCTTCCGGACACCTTGTACGTGACCGAACTTGTTGCGGCCGGGGTTGTCAACACCATGCCAGAAAAGACACTCTTGGCTACTGCCGACCACGGTGTTGTGACGGGAAACACGATCACCATCAACTATGACGAGGCCCGCCTTCACTTCGCCCAACTCGCAGCGGCCGGAATTGATTTCGCCGACGTGACCGCGTCGCTTGAATCCGAGGGTGTTGAGAAATTCATCGTTTCATGGGGCGAATTGCTCGACACTGTCACGAGTGCCTTGGAGGCAGCAAAGTGAGTTTTCGAATTCGCGTGAGCGGAGCAGTCAAGGATTCTGTTGATACCGGAGTGCCTCGTCTGGTCGAAACGCTTGTGGCCTCCGGCATCACCGACCTCAACCCCACGCTCTGGGGCTCAGCTGCCGAGGCAGAAGCCTCGATTCGTCTGGGTTGGGTGCAGTCAGTTACGAGTTCGCGAGCAATTCTCAGCGACATCGCAGCGCTCCGCGAGAAGCTTTTGGCTGACGGTGTCTCCCGGTTTGTCCTTGCGGGCATGGGTGGCTCGTCACTCGCACCCGAGGTCATCACACAGACGTTCAATGCTGACCTCACGATTCTTGACTCGACCGAGCCTGGACAGGTTCGCGCCGCCCTACAGGCGGGTGTCAGCGACGTCGCGCTGATTGTTTCGTCAAAGTCAGGGTCGACCGTAGAGACAGATAGCCAGCTGCGTACTTTTCGGGCAGCTTTCGAGAGCGCGGGCATAGATCCCACTGAGCGAATCGTCGTGGTCACGGATCCCGGTTCTCCTCTCGACACGGCTTCGCGCAAGGCCGGCTATGCAACGTTTAACGCAGACCCGAACGTGGGTGGTCGCTTTTCCGCACTTACCGCGTTTGGTCTTGTTCCTTCCGGGCTTGCGGGCGTCAACGTGAGCGAACTGCTCGATGAGGCAGAAGCCGTGTTGTTGGACCTCGCTGTCGACCACGAAGAAAACCCTGGGCTTATCTTGGGAGTCGCTATGGCGGCTCGAGTTCCGATGGTCGACAAGCTGGGACTCGTCAGCGATGGCACGCACATTGTCGGTTTACCTAACTGGATTGAGCAGCTCGTAGCTGAGTCAACGGGCAAGCAAGGTACGGGAATTCTGCCGGTCGTTCTCGATGTTGTCTCGACAGAAGTCACCAACCCTCCCGCGGACCTCGTTCTCTGCCGGATTGTCGATGATGCCCACGAGCGACACCTTCTCGGTCACGATCGCCACGACGATGAGATTCTCGTGTCAGGAACATTGGGTGCGCAGTTCATGGTTTGGGAATACGCCACGGCCGTGGCTGGTGTACTTCTTCAGATCAACCCGTTCGATCAGCCCGATGTGGAATCAGCAAAAATTGCTGCGCGCGCCCTCCTCGACCACCGTCCTGAGCAAACTGCGCCTCTGTTCGTTGACAATGGCGTTGAGGTACGTGCCCACGGTGACTTCTTGGGTTCCGCAAAGACCGTGCGGGAGGCAATCACTGCGGCATTGGCGTGCATCACGGCGCACGGCTATCTGTCAGTCCAGGCATATGTTGACCGCGCGACCTACCCGCAACTCGACGGAGTGCGTGAGCTTGTTGCGGCTCGTGCCGGTCGCCCCGTCACGTTCGGTTGGGGACCTCGTTTTCTCCACTCGACCGGTCAATTCCACAAGGGCGGCCCGGCTGTGGGCGTCTTCATTCAAGTGCTACAGACGCCAACCGCTGACCTCGAGATTCCCGAACGACCATTCACGTTTGGGCAGCTCATCGAGGCGCAAGCTGCTGGGGACGCAAATGTGCTGGCTCAGCTCGGTCGCCCCGTCTTGACCCTGACTCTGACGCGCCCCGATGCCCAACTCGTTTCGCTGTTTGAGGCGTTCAACTAGAGATGGCTCCTGTCGACGTCTCAGCGGGAAACAATCCATTACGGGTTGTTGAAGATCGCCGTCTTCACCGAATTGCCGGGCCCAGCTCCCTTGTGCTTTTTGGCGTCACCGGTGACCTCGCTCGCAAAAAATTGATGCCCGCCGTCTACGACTTGGCTAACCGCGGCTTGCTTCCACCCGGGTTCGCTCTCGTCGGTTTCGCTCGACGTGATTGGGAAGACCAAGACTTTGCTCAGGTTGTTCATGACTCCGTGAAGGAGTACGCCCGGACCGAATTCCGTGAGGATGTTTGGGAACAACTCCTCAAGGGCATCCGATTCATTAGTGGAACTTTTGATGACGATGCGTCATTCGATCGACTGAAACTGACCCTTGCTGCGCTTGACGCTGAACAGGGCACTATGGGCAACCACTGCTTCTACTTGTCGATACCTCCGGGCTCTTTTCCCATCGTCACTCAACAACTCAGTCGTTCTGGTCTGGCGACCGCGGACGGAGATTCATGGCGACGCGTTGTCATTGAAAAGCCATTCGGTAGCGACCTGGCCACCGCTCGGCAGCTCAATGACGTTGTGGAATCGGTGTTCCCGGCAGATTCAATCTTCAGAATCGACCACTACCTGGGCAAAGAGACCGTGCAGAACATTCTTGCGCTCAGGTTCGCGAACCAGTTGTTCGAGCCACTATGGAACGCCGAGCATGTCGACCACGTGCAGATCACCATGGCCGAAGACATCGGCGTCGGTGGACGCGCTGGCTACTACGACGGTATCGGTGCCGCTCGTGACGTTATACAGAATCACCTGCTGCAACTGATGGCTTTGACTGCGATGGAAGAGCCGATTTCGTTCAATGCCGATGATCTCCGAGCTGAGAAAGAGAAGGTGCTCGCCGCGGTTCGTCTGCCAGCAGATCTCGGTTCTGCCACCGCTCGTGGTCAGTATGGCTCAGGTTGGCAGGGCGGTGAGTTCGTACCTGGTTTCCTCGAAGAGGAAGGCATGAACCCCCAGTCGACAACGGAAACGTTTGCCGCAATGCGTCTCGACATCGGCACCCGGCGCTGGGCTGGCGTGCCGTTCTACCTCCGTGCTGGCAAGCGCCTCGGTCGCCGCGTCACGGAGATCGCCGTTGTCTTCAAGCGTGCCCCGCAGTACCTTTTCGCCGATTATCAGACTTCAGCTCTCGGACAGAATGCCTTGGTTATTCGCGTCCAACCTGACGAGGGTGTCACCATCCGCTTCGGATCAAAGGTCCCCGGTGCGGGAATGCAGGTGAGAGACGTGACCATGGACTTCGGCTACGGCCACGCGTTCACGGAGGCAAGCCCTGAAGCGTATGAGCGATTGATTCTGGATGTACTGCTCGGAGAGCCGCCACTTTTCCCGCGGCATGAAGAGGTCGAACTCAGCTGGAAGATTCTTGACCCGATTGAGGACTTCTGGGAAACCCAGGGTCAACCCGAGCAGTATGCGCCGGGTACGTGGGGTCCATCGTCTGCAGATGACTTGATGGCCCGGGATGGCCGCGCCTGGAGGCGACCATGATTATTGAGTTTCCGAATACGACTACGGGCAAGATCTCTAAGGCGCTGGTCAATATCCGCGAGGAGGGAGGCGCGGTCGCACTTGGTCGCGTGCTCACACTGGTGATCTCAACCAGCCCCGGCAAAGAGGAAGACGCCATCAGCGCGGCAAATGAAGCCTCGCGCGAGCACCCCATGCGAGTGATTGTGCTGAGCATTCCTGAAGAGTCAGCAAACATCACCAATCGGCTCGACGGTGAAGTGCGCGTCGGTGGTGACGCTGGTGCGAGCGAGGTCATCATTCTTCGCGCATACGGTGAGGCTGGTTCGGATGAACTGGGCCTGGTTACCGGTTTGCTCTTGCCGGACACTCCTGTCGTGGTCTGGTGGCCCGGAGCGACGCCGGATGAGATCAGCGAGTCTGCTTTGGGCGGAATCGCTCAGCGTCGAATAACTGATTCGTCGGCACAAGAAGATCAACTCTCCTTTTTGAAGACAATTGCCGAGGGGTACGCTCCCGGTGACAGTGACTTTGCGTGGACGCGGTTAACTCCCTGGCGCCAGCAGTTAGCCTCGGTCTTGGATCAGCCTCCGTTCGAGTCCATCACGAGTGCTGAGGTTCAGGCAGCTGACGCGTCACTCTCCGCACGACTACTGGCTGCATGGTTGTCACTCTCGTTGGACATTCGAGTTGCTTACACTGCCGTGACGGAACGTTCAGATGTTGGGTCAATTCAACGCGTGACGTTGAGTCGCGCATCCGGAGACATCGTTCTCGAACGTACGGAGCCAGGACAGGCCCGACTCACGCAACCGGGTCAACCCGTACACGACATCACTCTCGTGCGACGTAACCTCCGGGATTGCCTCGCTGAGGAGCTCCGGCACCTTGACCCCGATGAGGTCTACGGCACGGTAATCCGCGACGGACTGAGTCGCGTCGACGAGATTTCGTAGCGGGCTCTGACGTGACCCAGCGTTTGCTTCGCGTTTTCGACGACTCAGCTGACCTGTGCGCTGCAGTCGCAAGGGACATTGAAAGCGTCATCACTGCCGACCTTGTGGAACGTGACGAGTGTCACGTTGTGCTCACGGGCGGCACCGTCGGCATCGCGTTGCTTCGACACGTCGACAACGCGGAGTCAAATATCGACTGGACGCGTGTGCATTTGTGGTGGGGTGATGAGCGCTTCGTTGACGAAAACAGTATGGAACGAAACGCCCAACAGGCAGAGGAAGCTCTCATTTCTCGAATCGCGATTCCGAGCGAGAACGTTCATCGCATGCCAGCCAAGTCAGCAGGATTCAGCGTGGATGACGCTGCGTCTGCCTACGCCACTGAGTTAAGTGAGTTTTGGGGTGCCGATTTTCCTCACTTTGACATCGTCTTGCTGGGTGTCGGCCCAGACGCACACGTTGCGAGTCTTTTCCCAGGGCTACCGGGCATCACCGACGGGGGCAACACTGTCATCGCCGTGCGCGACTCCCCCAAACCCCCGCCTGAGCGGGTTTCGTTGACGCTACCGTCGATCAACGCAAGCCGGCGTGTGTGGGTTGTGGCAAGCGGCGGCGACAAGGCGCAGGCAATCCAGATGGGCCTAACCGAACGAGACCCGTCCATCGCACCGGTGAGCGCCGTGCGTGGCTCCGAGCAAACTGCGTTTTATCTCGACGCGACAGCGGCAGCTGAAATCTAGGCTTTGACGGTGCCGCGGCGAACGCGAAGCTGGTGCAGGGCATCCTGAAGAATTTGTTCCGCTTCTTCAGGGGTACGTCGCTCTTTCACGTATGCCAAGTGAGTCTTGTACGGCTCAAGCTTGGCGACATGAGGTGGGTTGTTTTTGTCGCGACCGGCCGGCAAACCTGACTGGGGACAGTCAATCGTCTCGGGGATCTCTTCTTCAGGAAGGTTGGCCGCGAAGTAGCGGACGGTTTCGTTACCAAGCGCGTCCCAGTAGCTGATGGCGATGCGATCAGCGTGAACACCGTGATCTTGTTCGCCCATTGGACCCGCGCCGACGCGCGAGCCACGGATGGCACTTCCGCTGGACGACACTAGACGCCCGTCGTGAACTTAGTGAGAAGACCGAGGACGATGATCGACGTGATCCAGATGAGACCGAGGATGACCGTAATTCGGTTCAGGTTTCGCTCAGCGACCCCGGAGGATCCAAGCGAGGACGAAACGCCACCTCCGAACATGTCGGACACTCCACCGCCACGACCCTTGTGAAGCAGGATGAGCAATGTCAATAGGAGGCTGGTGATGGCAAGTATGACCTGCAGTACAACCTGAAGAATCTCCACGAGTGACCTTTCAAAGAATAAACAAACCTGTTCAATACTAAACGGTAAAGCGGAGCCGCACGTGCCTCGCTAGATCACGTGCTTGTAGAAGCGAACGATTGATGCGAACTCGTCGACGTCGAGGCTTGCGCCACCAACAAGAGCGCCGTCAACATTCGGTTGACGCATAAACGAGGCAATGTTGCCGCTCTTAACGGAACCGCCATACAAGATGCGCGTACGTGCGGCGAAGTCTTCGCCGAGCAGTTCGACCAGAGTTGCCCTCAGGGCCGCGCAAACTTGTTCGGCCTGCTCTTCTGTGGCGGCCTGTCCCGAGCCGATAGCCCACACTGGCTCGTACGCAATGACCACGTCTGCGTCACGCGACACGCCTTCCAGCGCACGAGTGAGCTGTCCAATGGGAACGGCGCTTGCCCCAAATTCTTCCAAGTCTGCGGCGGTCTCTCCGACACAGAGAACGGGAATGAGATTGTTTCGCAGTGCCGCTTCGACCTTCTTCTGACACAATTCATCCGTTTCGCCGTGATACTGACGGCGTTCACTGTGTCCGACGAGAGCGTAACGGCAACCGAGTCGGGATAGAAATGCCCCGCTGATTTCTCCGGTGTAGGCGCCCGAATCGTGCGCGGAGATGTCTTGCCCGCCGTAGGCGAGTGAGTACTTGTCCGCGTCGACTATTGTCTGAACGCTTCGGAGGTCCGTGAAGGGTGGGAAAATGGCAACCTCAGAAGCCGACACGTCGTGTTTTGCCTCGTTCAGTGTCCAGGCAAGCTTCTGAACCGTCGCAATCGCTTGCATGTGGTCGAGGTTCATCTTCCAGTTTCCTGCAATGAGCGGTAGTCGCGTTGTTACCATCCCAAGACCTCCAAGCCGGGCAGTTTCTTTCCTTCGAGAAATTCGAGGCTCGCTCCCCCACCTGTGGAGATATGGCCGAACTGGTCGTCGCGGAAGCCAAGAACTCGAACGGCTGCTGCAGAATCTCCACCGCCAACGACACTGAGACCGTTGACGTGCGTCAGTGCCTCGGCAATTGCGTGTGTTCCTCCTGCAAAAGCAGGAAACTCGAATACACCGGCAGGACCGTTCCAGAAAACGGTGGAACTGGTCTCAATGATCTTGGCGAACGCGCGACCTGAGTCGGGCCCGATGTCGAGTCCAATACCAGTCTCGCCGAACGGCGTCTCTTCGAGAGAATCAGAGGCCGCGACAACATGGTCGGCGTCTGCTGCGAACTGAGCAGCCACAACGATGTCCGTCGGAAGAACAATCTCAACACCGGTCTTTGCAGCTTCTTCCATGTACCGCTGAACAGTCTGAATCTGGTCGACCTCAAGAAGACTCGCGCCGACCTTGTAACCGAGAGCAGCGAAGAACGTGAAGACCATGCCTCCACCGACGAGAATCCGGTCCACACGGGGCAACAGGTGGTCAATCACGCCGAGTTTGTCTGAGACCTTCGACCCGCCCAGAACAACCGTGTACGGCCTCTCCGGGTTCTCGGTCAACGTGTCCAGCACGCGAAGCTCGGACTCAATGAGTAAACCTGCGGCACTGGGGACAAGTTCTGCGAGGTCGAAAACGCTTGCCTGCTTGCGGTGGACCACGCCAAAGCCGTCAGAAATCATTGCGTCAGCGAGTTCTGCGAGCTGACGGGCAAAGGCCTGACGCACGCCATCGTCTTTCGATGTTTCACCGGAATTGAAACGCAGGTTCTCCAAAACAACAATGTCACCGTCGCCCAGAGCCGCAACTGCTTCGGCAGCTACGTGACCAACCGTCTCGCCTGCAAACGCGACCGGTCGTTCCAGAAGCTCTTGCAGTCGCAAAGCGACAGGGCGGAGGCTGTACTCGTCGTCAGGTTTGCCGTCGGGGCGACCAAGATGGCTGACGATAATCACGCGTGCACCCTGTTGAACAAGTGCGAGAAGCGTGGGGATCGATGCGCGGATGCGACCGTCGTCGGTTATCAGACCGTCTCTCAGCGGAACGTTAAGGTCACAACGAACGATGACCCTTTTGCCAGCGAGGTTGCCGAGGTCACTCAGCGTGCGTAAGCCCACGGCCTAGAACTTGGAAGCGACGAACTCGGTCAGGTCGACAAGACGGTTGGAGTATCCCCACTCGTTGTCATACCAGCTCGAGAGCTTCACCTGGTCGCCGAGAATGCGCAACAGGCCAGCGTCAAAAATGGATGAGTGCGGGTCGGTCACGATGTCGCTCGACACAATCTCATCCTCGGTGTACTTGAGAATGCCCTTCATGGGCCCCTCGGCTGCTGCCTTGAATGCAGCCAAGACTTCTTCCTTGGACGCCTTCTTCTTGGTGACAACGGTCAAGTCAACAATCGAACCCGTAGGTACCGGAACGCGCAAAGCAAAGCCATCGAGCTTGCCCTGCAGTTCAGGCAGCACAAGGCCAATCGCCTTTGCGGCACCTGTCGACGAAGGAACGATGTTGAGTGCAGCAGCGCGAGCGCGGCGAAGATCGCTGTGAGGGCCATCCTGCAGGTTCTGGTCTGCTGTGTAGGCGTGGACCGTGGTCATGAGACCTGATTCGATACCGAAGTTGTCATTGAAAACCTTGGCCAGGGGCGCAAGACAGTTCGTCGTGCACGACGCATTCGAAATGATGTTGTCGGTAGCGGGGTTGTAGAGGTGCTCGTTCACTCCCATCACAAACGTCGCGTCTTCGCCGGTTGCTGGAGCAGAAATCAGGACCTTCTTTGCTCCGGCCTCGAGGTGCTTGACTGCGTCCTTCGCATCGGTGAACCGACCCGTTGACTCGATGACGATGTCAACGCCGAGGTCGCCCCAACCCAAGTTAGCGGGGTCGCGCTCTTCGAGGACCTTGATCTTCTTGCCATTGACCGTGATGCTGTCGCCGGAGTGACCTACCTCTGCATCTAGGCGACCCGTAACCGAGTCGTACTTGAGCAAGTGGGCAAGGCCCTTGTTGTCGCTCAAGTCGTTGACAGCGACTATTTCGATGTCGGCGCCCTGCGCGAGAGCCGCGCGGAAGTAGTTGCGGCCAATGCGGCCAAAGCCGTTGATGCCAACCTTTACGGTCACAGTTGATCTCCTGTTAGCGGGATGTAGTTGTTCGTGGGAGGGAAAAAGTCAAGAGAGACGCGCTGCAACAAAGAGAGCAGCGCGTTCTCGATTGACAAAATCAGACTAGCAGGAGGCCTGCGGCGCCTGAGCGAGCGGCGGAAAAGCGAGCCGAGACGTCGTCCCAGTTGACAATGTTCCAGAATGCCGCGACGTAGTCTCCCTTGATATTCTTGTAGTCGAGGTAGAACGCGTGCTCCCACATGTCGAGCATGAGCAAGGGTGTCGTCGCTGCGGCGATGTTGCCCTGCTGGTCAAACAGTTGCTCGATGATGAGCTGCCCGCCGATGGCGTCCCACGCGAGGAATGCCCATCCAGAACCCTGGAGACCCAGCGCTGTGGCGTTGAAGTGAGCGCGGAACTTGTCGAACGACCCAAAGAACTCATCGATGGCGGCAGCGAGTTCACCGGACGGACGCTCCTGTGTGTTTGGCGTCAGGTTCTTCCAGAAAATCGAGTGGTTCGTGTGACCACCGAGGTGGAACGCGAGATCCTTTTGAAGGCGGTTGATGTTCGCAAAGTCGTTAGCATCGCGTGCTTCCGCGAGCTTCTCCAGTGCTGTGTTGGCCCCAGCGACATATGCCGCATGGTGCTTGCTGTGGTGCAACTCCATGATCTGAGCGCTGATGTGCGGAGCCAAGGCCGCGTAGTCGTACTCGAGTTCGGGAAGGCTGTAGACGGACATGTCGTTGATGCTCCTTGTTTCGGTGTGGAGAAGCGCCACGCCGACGCTTCATGTGGGTTTGAGGGTTAGTCGTCGAGATCGTCGGGCAGGTTGGCTGATGTGTTGTCAATTCCCAGATCGGAGGCGCGCTTGTCAGCCATGGCGAGTAGCCGGCGAATGCGTCCTGCCACGGCATCCTTCGTCATTGGTGGATTTGCGTGGTGGCCGAGCTCGTCCAAACTTGCGTCGCGAAAATCGAGTCTCAGTTTGCCTGCATAAGAGAGGTGGTCAGGAACGTCGCTGCCGAGAATCTCCAATGCTCGTTCGACGCGAGCACAGGCAGCCACTGCGGCTTGCGCGCTTCGGCGGAGGTTTGCATCGTCGAAGTTGACGAGCCTGTTGGCGTTCGCGCGAACTTCTCTGCGCTGGCGCAATTCTTCCCATTCAGCGACAGCTTTCTTCGCACCCATGAGTGTCAAGAGTTGGGAAATGGAGTCATCTTCGCGAACGACCACCCGGTGCATACCGCGCACCTCTCGAGCCTTCGCCGTGACACCGAGCCTCGCCGCGGCTCCCACGAGAGCCATGGCGACTTCGTTGGTCGGGCACGCAACCTCGAGCGCGGCCGAACGTCCGGGATCAGTGACGGCACCAGCCGCCAAATACGCTCCGCGCCATACAGCCGCGAGGTCGTCGACGTTTGCGGTCGTAATCTTGTTCGGAAGGCCGCGAATGGGCCGACGTCGGGCGTCCAAGAGCCCGGTTTGGCGAGCGAGAGTCTCTCCCCCGTCGAGTACTCGAACAAGGTAGATGGGTGCGGATCGAGAGCCGGACGACGGGCTCATGCGGCCCTCGCTTTTGAGCCCATAAATCTCGGCGATGTCACGACGGATTCGTGCGGCAATGTCCTGATTCTCTAGCTCAACCTCGACGGCGATGTGCCCGGCAATATTGTGGAGGCCACCGGCAAGACGGAGCATTGTCGCGAGTTCGGCAGCTCGCGTTGGTGTCCGCGACGCGGTCACTTTTAGCAGTTCCTGAGTAACGGTGTCCGTTAACGACATGTGCTCACCTCCTGCCTATCTGAAGAAAACTTTATCGGCATTATTCGCGACCAAAATCCCGGTGCTTGACATTAACGGAGACGTTTGGCGTCGCTTCCAGACGCTTGGCGAGTGCTTCGACGATTGCAACCGAGCGGTGCTTTCCGCCAGTACATCCGACGGCAATAAGGGCTCGTCGTTTGTTTTCACGCAGATAGCCGGCGAGCACTGGTTCGAGCGCAGCCGCGTAGCGCTCAATGAAGTCTTCGGCACCTGATTGAGCCAGCACGAAGTCTGAGACGGGCTGATCGAGTCCAGTTAGTGCGCGCAACTCCGGCACCCAAAAGGGGTTCGGCAGAAAGCGGGCGTCGGCAATCATGTCAGCATCCGTCGGAGTGCCGTACTTGAAACCGAATGACTGGAGGGTCACACGCACACCCGATGACGTGGAGTCGGCAAACAGTTCGTTCACCGCTGTAGACAGCTGATGGACGTTGTAGTCGCTTGTGTCGAGCACGATGTCACTGTTCTCTCGCATTTCATTCATGCGAGCTCGCTCGGCAGCTATACCGTCAAGAATGGTGCCATCGCCCTGAAGCGGATGCGGACGACGAACCGCTTCGAAACGACGAACGAGCGTGGCATCAGTGGCATCGAGAAACAGGATGCGCAAATCGACGCCGGTACGCACGGACTGCAGTATCTCCTGAAGGTCTGCAAAAAAAGATGCGCCTCGAACATCAACGACAGCGGCAATCTTTGGGAGCGCATCCTCGGCGTGCCCTGCAAGTTCAATGAGAGGACGAAGCATTTGCGGAGGCAGGTTGTCGACGACGTACCAGCCCATGTCTTCCAGGGCGTTACCCACGGTCGAACGACCTGCTCCGGACATGCCGGTAACGATCAGAACGCGCTGTTCGTCCGGTTGTCGCTGCGGCATCGTTGGTCTTCCTCCCCGCGATAAGACTACCCGGTGGTCTCTGAGGTCGGCTCTCGGCGAATAGACGAAACGATGCGTTCCGCAAGGACCGGAGTTATGCCGGTAACGATCCGAATATCCTCCAAGGATGCTTTCCGAAGCGCCGCAACGGAGCCGAAATGCGACAGCAATGCCGATACCCGTTTCGGGCCTAGTCCCGGAATTTCCGAAAGCTCTGAACGGATATCCGTCTTGCGCTTTTGTCGCTGGAATGAGATTGCAAACCGATGTGCCTCATCGCGAACGCGTTGTAGCAAGAAGAGAGCATTTGAATTGCGGGGCAAAATCACCGGGAACGACTCCCCAGCCAGCCATACCTCTTCGAGTCGTTTGGCGAGACCGCATACGGGGATGTCCGTTCGCCCAAGTTCACGAAGGGCGCGCGCGGCAGCTTCAACCTGGGGCTTGCCTCCATCAACAATGAGTAGTCCGGGTGGATAGGCAAAGCCCGTCGTGTCGGTCTCAGCCGTATCGTCGAGACGTCCCACTCGCCGGGTAATGAGTTGCGCAATCGAGTCGGTGTCATCCGTTGTCTCTTGAATGGAGAATTTTCTGTAGTGAGCCTTCTTCGGTAGGCCATCTTCGAAGACAACCATCGAGCCGACGACCTTCGTTCCGCCCAAGTGCGAGACGTCGAAGCATTCGATTCGTAGTGGGGCGTCAGGCAATCCAAGCGCATCCTGCAAGTCCGTGAGAGCCGTGGAGCGAGTCACGTAGTCCGACGACCGTTTCAGGCTGTGGAGCGCGAGAGCTTGGGTGGCATTCTGCTCGACGGTGGCAGCTAGCGTGGCGAGTGTTCCGCGTTGAGCAACACGGAGCTTGACCTTTCCTGCGCGACTATCTTCAAGCCTTGCCCGACGATGCTGGGTCAGCCACTGCGAAAGAACTTCTTCATCGTCAGGAACGAAGGGCACGATGACATCACCGGGTATCTCGTCTCCAGACTCGTAGGCAGCTCGCAGCATCGAGTCGCAAAAGTCAGCGTCGCTCGCGTCGAGCTCGGTGTCCACAGTCCAGGCACGAACTCCTCGAATTCGTCCACCGCGTACACGAAAAACGTGAACCGCGGCAGTGAGTTCGTCGCGTGCAACTCCGAATACGTCTGCGTCAACTCCCTCATCGAGCACGACGGCGCTCTTCGACGCGACGGTTTGCAGGGCCTCGATCCCGTCTCGAATCTTCGCCGCTCGTTCATAGTCTTGGCGCTCACTTGCGGCGAGCATGTCGGAACGAAGTTGGTCAACATAACCGTCGTTCTTGCCGGCCATGAATGCTCCGAGTTGATTCGCAATCTTTCGATGATCCTCGGTCGTTACTCTCCCCGCACACGGTGCCGCGCACCTTCCGATGTCACCGAGCAAACAAGGTCGACCGGCTGCGGCGGCCTTGCGATAGACGCCGTCTGAGCACGACCTCACCGGAAAAACCCGGAGAACCTGTTCGAGCGTTTCGCGGATTGCCCACGCTTTCGTATAGGGGCCGAAGTACCGGGCGTCTGGGATGCCCCGCTTCCGAGTCACGAATACGCGCGGAACATCCTCTCCCATCGTGATGGCCAAGTACGGATATGACTTGTCGTCCTTGAATTGGATATTGAAGGGCGGATCGAATTCCTTGATCCACGTGAATTCGAGTTGCAGGGCTTCAAATTCGGTGTTGACGACCGTCCACTTGACGTCAGCCGCGCTGGTCACCATTCGGCGCGTGCGTTCGTGCAGCGTGTGTAGGGGTGCAAAATAGCTCGTCAATCGCGCACGAAGATTCTTGGCCTTGCCCACGTAGAGAATGCGTCCTGTGGCGTCAAAGAAGCGATAGACCCCGGGGTTTGTAGGGATGTCTCCTGTTGCCGGACGATACGAGAGGGAGTCGCTCATGACGCGCAACTATTTCTTGGCGAGGATTTCGCGAAGGAACACGGCGGTGTGGCTCGAGGTGCTCTTCGCTACCTGTTCCGGGGTGCCTTCTGCCAGCAGCTCGCCGCCACCAGCGCCTCCCTCGGGCCCCAGATCGAGTATCCAGTCTGCAGACTTGATGACGTCAAGGTTGTGCTCGATAACAATCACCGTGTTGCCCTTATCGACCAGACTGTTGAGCACGAGAAGCAGTTTGCGAACGTCCTCAAAATGCAGACCCGTTGTCGGCTCGTCGAGCACGTAAATGCTTCGGCCGTTTGAGCGCTTCTGCAACTCGGTGGCTAACTTGACGCGCTGAGCTTCTCCTCCAGACAGAGTGGTTGCGCTCTGACCGAGGCGTACATAGCCCAGCCCAACCTCGACCAGTGTTTGAAGATAACGATGGATGCTCGAGACAGGCTCGAAGAAGTCCGCGGCCTCTGAAATGGGCATGTTCAGAACGTCCGCGATGGTCTTTCCCTTGTAGTGAACTTGGAGCGTTTCACGGTTGTAGCGCGCCCCGTGGCAGACCTCGCAGTCGACATAGACGTCGGGCAGAAAGTTCATCTCAATCTTGATCGTGCCATCGCCGGCACAAGCCTCGCACCGACCACCCTTGACGTTGAACGAAAAACGTCCCGGCTGGTATCCGCGCATTTTTGATTCGGCCGTCTCAGAGAAGAGGGTTCGAATTCGGTCAAACACTCCGGTGTAGGTTGCTGGGTTTGAGCGTGGGGTGCGTCCAATCGGCGCTTGGTCAACGTGAACGACTTTGTCGAGGTGTTCTAGTCCGTCGACACGCGTATGCCGGGCTGGCACAGTGCGGGCACCGTTGAGCTTGTTTGCAAGAACGCGATAAAGAATGTCGTTGACGAGTGAGGATTTGCCCGATCCGCTCACGCCCGTTACCGCGGTCAGGGTTCCGAGAGGGAATGACGCGGTCACTTTCTTCAAGTTGTTCGCCTGCGCGCCAACGACCGTGACCAACCGAGACGAATCCACTGGTCGTCGAGCAGCAGGTATCGCAATCTGGCGACGGCCGCTGACGTAATCGGCAGTCAGAGAGTCGGTGTTTTTGAGCAGGTCGGCGACAGTCCCGGAGTGGACTACTTTGCCGCCGTGTACGCCCGCACCCGGTCCGATGTCGACAACCCAGTCCGCGGTGTGAATCGTGTCTTCGTCGTGTTCGACAACGATGAGAGTGTTGCCGAGGTCGCGCAGTTTGATGAGGGTATCGATGAGCCGGCGATTGTCACGTTGATGAAGACCGATGCTCGGTTCGTCGAGCACATATAGCACACCGGTAAGTCCAGAGCCGATTTGAGTAGCCAGACGGATGCGTTGCGCCTCACCTCCGGACAGTGAACCTGCACTGCGCGAGAGGTCCAGATACGTGAGGCCAACTTCAATCAAGAAGTTGAGTCGAGCGCGAATCTCACGCAAAACCTGAGCGGCGATGTGTGCCTGACGGTCGGTGAGTACCAGGTTGTCCATGAAGTCTCGTGCGTCAAGTAGAGAAACTCGCGTGATGTCCGCAATGCTCTTGTCGTTAATCTTGACGGCAAGAACTTCGGGCTTGAGTCGAGCCCCGTCGCAATCGGAACACGGAACCTCTCTCAGGTACTCGGCCCAGCGGGCACGCTGCACGTCGGTTTCAGCCTGTAGGTATTGTCTTTCGATATACGGAACGACACCTTCAAACCCGGACGAGTACTGAATCTCTCTGCCGTAACGGTTCTTCCACTTCACTCGGACGTTGAAGTTGTTGCCATGCAGAACGGCTTCGCGAACATCCTCGTCGAGGTCTTGCCACGGGGTCGACAGGGAGAACTCGAGATCTGCGGCGAGACCTTTCAGAAGCTTCTCGTAGTACTGAAAGAGTCCTTTGCCTTGAGTTGCCCAGGGCACGATGACGCCGTCGTTAATGCTGAGTGCCGGGTCACCCATGAGGAGCTCATCATCGACCGACATTCGCGTCCCGAGACCGGAACACGTGGGGCAAGCACCGAATGGCGCGTTGAACGAGAACGTACGGGGCTCAATTTCTGAAATCGCAAGCGCATGCTGATTCGGGCAGGAGAGTTTCTCGCTGTAGGTTTCGTTTGCCTGATCACCTTCGCGGTCGACAAAGTTGATGACAACGGTTCCGTTTGCGAGCTTGAGACCGGTCTCGAGGGAGTCGGTGAGGCGACCCAGGATGTCAGAACCGGCCACCAGCCGGTCAACAATGACGGAAATGTCGTGTTTGAAACTCTTCTTCAGTGGCTGAGCATCAGCAAGTGAAACTGTTTCGCCGTCAATGAGCGCTCGTGCATAGCCAGCGGCGCCGAGTTCGGCAAAGAGATCTGCAAACTCGCCCTTCTTCTGAGACACAATTGGTGCCACAACTTGAAAACGCGTGCCTTCCTCGAGTGACATCAGCTTGTCGGCAATCTGTTGAACAGTCTGCGACTGAATCACTTCGCCACACTCCGGGCAGTGAGCCACACCGATTCGAGCCCACAGCAACCGCATGTAGTCATAAATCTCGGTGATGGTACCGACCGTCGACCTGGGATTGCGATTCGTCGATTTCTGATCGATCGATACGGCCGGGCTCAGTCCCTCGATGAAATCGACGTCTGGACGGTCGACCTGCCCGAGGAACTGACGTGCATAGGCAGAGAGTGATTCGACATATCTGCGCTGGCCTTCGGCGAAAATGGTGTCGAACGCCAGGGACGACTTTCCTGAACCAGAAAGGCCTGTAAACACAACGAGCGAATTGCGCGGCATGTCGACATCCACGTTCTGGAGGTTGTGGACTCGCGCACCCTTCACCGACAGAGTGTCGAGGTCTCGATTGTGCGGTGCGGTCACTCGACGAGTCTACGGCGCGTCTAGTCGTGTCCCGCGCGACCGATTGCGCGAAGTTCCCGCTTGATTTCACCCAATTCGTCTCGGATTCGCGCCGCGAGTTCGAACTTCAGCTCGGCGGCGGCCTCGAGCATCTGACCATTCAGCTCGGCCACGAGCGACTCGAGCGCTTCAATGCCGTCACCCGCAATGGCCCGACGACCACTGATCCCATTGAGAGCGTCCGCCGCGGCACCGTTCTTGGACTTCTTGCGACCACTGCGGTCAATCTCGCTGAGAAGTTCGACCGTGTCGGCCTCTTCGCGCGCGAGCATTGCAGTGATGTCAGCAATCTTCTTTCGCAACGGTTGCGGATCAATTCCACGCTCTTCGTTGTAGGCGACTTGCTTTGCCCGACGTCGGTTCGTTTCATCTATCGCCCGAGCCATCGAATCGGTCATGACGTCTGCGTACATGTGGACCTCACCCGATACGTTTCGGGCTGCGCGTCCGATTGTCTGAATAAGTGAGGTTGTCGAACGCAGGAAGCCCTCTTTGTCGGCGTCGAGGATGCTCACCAGCGAAACCTCAGGAAGGTCGAGTCCCTCACGAAGCAGGTTGATTCCCACGAGAACGTCGTAAACGCCTTGACGCAACTCAGTCAGAAGCTCGACGCGTCGAAGAGTATCCACGTCGGAGTGAAGGTAACGCACACGCACACCGGCCTCAGTAAGAAAGTCTGTGAGTTCTTCGGCCATCTTTTTCGTCAGTGTCGTGACGAGAATCCGCTCATCCTTCGCTGCTCGAACGCGAATCTGCTCGAGGAGGTCGTCAATCTGGCCCTTTGAAGGCTTGACAATGACCTGAGGATCGATGAGTCCTGTGGGACGAATGATTTGCTCAACGATTCCGTCTGCGTGACCCATTTCGTATTTTCCCGGGGTTGCAGATAGGTAGACCGTCTGTCCCACGCGACCTTTGAACTCGTCGAAGCGGAGCGGTCGGTTGTCGAGTGCGCTCGGGAGGCGGAAACCGTGTTCCACGAGCGTGCGCTTGCGGGATGCGTCCCCCTCGTGCATCCCGCCAATTTGTGGAACGGTGACGTGTGACTCGTCAATGACACACAAGAAATCGCCGGGAAAGTAGTCGAGCAGACATTTTGGTGGTTGTCCAGGAGCACGTTGATCAATGTGACGCGAGTAATTTTCGATCCCTGAGCAAAAGCCAATTTGTTGCATCATCTCAAGATCAAATGTCGTTCGCATGCGTAACCGTTGTGCTTCAAGAAGCTTCCCTTGACCTTCGAGTTCCGTCAGTCGTTCCGCCAGCTCTGCACGAATGGTGTCGATCGCCCGATGCATGACGGCAGGACTAGCGACATAGTGCGAGGCGGGAAAGACGGAGACGAACTCTAGCTTTTCGACGACGTTCCCGGTGAGGGGGTGGAGTGTGTACAACGCTTCTATTTCATCGCCAAAGAGCTCAATGCGAATCGCGAGTTCTTCGTACATCGGAATGATTTCGATAGTGTCGCCACGTACGCGAAAATTTCCCCGAGAAAAATCAATATCGTTTCGAGCGTATTGCATGTCGACGAAGCGACGCGAGATCGCGTCGCGGGATATGCGATCCCCAACGGTGAGGTTGAGCATCGCCTCGAGATACTCGGACGGCTCGCCGAGTCCGTAAATGCACGAGACGGTCGAAATAACAACGACATCCCGTCTCGTCAACAGAGAGTTAGTTGTGCTGTGGCGAAGTCGTTCCACTTCTGCGTTCGTCGAAGAGTCTTTCTCGATAAAGGTGTCCGTCTGCGGGACGTAAGCCTCGGGTTGGTAGTAGTCGTAGTAGGACACGAAGTACTCAACTGCGTTGTCCGGCATGAGTTCACGAAACTCAGTGGCAAGTTGAGCGGCGAGTGTCTTGTTGTGCGCCAGTATCAGAGTCGGCCGCTGGACGCTTTCGATGAGCCAGGCGGTTGTGGCTGATTTTCCCGTACCAGTCGCACCGAGCAACACCACGTCGGTTTCGCCGGCGTTGATTCGGTGAGTCAAATCTGCGATAGCACCCGGCTGGTCACCGCTCGGCGTGTAGTCGCTAACGACGCGAAAGGGATTCTTTGTGCGCGTCGGTTCCATGACTCAAGTCTAGGCAGAGGTCAGTTCGTGCCAGATCTCGGTCACTTGTCGCTGCGTGTCATCCAGCGTTCCGTTTGTGTCAATGACGTAATCAGCAATCGCAAGACGTTCCGACTCGTCGGCCTGCGACGCTATGCGAGCCTGGGCGTCAGATTCGGTCATGCCACGTTGAGAAATCATGCGCTGGATGCGCGACTCAACACTTGCCGAAACGCTGATGACCTTGTTGAACGTTCGTCCCGAACTGGCTTCCACGAGAAGCGGAATTGCATAGATTACGACTGCGTTCGGATTCGCGTTCAAGGCCTGGTCTATCAGCTCGGCAGTTCGCGCCCGAACTTGTGGATGAACGATGGCATTCAATTTCGCGCGGGCCTGCGAGTCTGCGAATACAAGCCGACCCAATGCCTCGCGATCGAGCTCTCCGTTACGCACGATGTCGGGACCGAACGTCTGCGCGATGTCAGCGAGTGCCTTCGTTCCTGACGCCACGACTTCACGAGACACATTGTCGGCATCGATACATACGGCACCGAGGTCGGCGAACATGTTTGCGACGGTGCTCTTGCCTGAAGCGATTCCACCAGTGAGGGCAACGACGGTCATGCATTTACCTTAGACAAGATGCGTTGGCACTGGTGCAGGAACGAAAAACGGGCCAAGCATCCTTTCGAATGCTCGGCCCGTCCGTAACCAAATGTCACGACTCCATTGAGTGCGATCAGCCGTTTGCGAGCTTGTCGCGCAGAGCAGCAAGTGACTCGTCGTCAGCAAGAGTGCCGGCAGACTCTTCGGTCGAAGAGAATGACGTCGCCGGAGCGTCGCCTTCTGATGCGGCCTTCTCGACAACCTTGGCTTCTGCTTCGCGCATGGCCGCAACCTGCTTCTTGTGCTGTTCCCAACGAGCCTGGGCTGCTGCGTAATCGAGCTCCCACTTCTCTCGCTGCGAGTCGAAGCCATCGCGCCATTCGTTGGTCTCTGGGTCGAAGCCCTCGGGGTACTTGTAGTTGCCCTTTTCGTCGTATTCGGTGACCATGCCGTAAAGCGCTGGGTCGAACTCCGTACCTTCGGTATCAACACCCTCGCTCGCCTGCTTAAGGCTCAACGAAATACGACGGCGCTCGAGATCGATGTCGATGACCTTGACGAAAACGTCGTCTCCGACGGACACAACCTGTTCTGCAAGCTCAATGTGCTTTGCCGAGAGCTCTGAGATGTGGACGAGTCCTTCGATTCCGTCGGCTACGCGAACGAATGCACCAAACGGTACGAGTTTCGTAACCTTTCCGGGTGCAACCTGTCCAATTGCGTGCGTACGTGCAAATACCTGCCACGGGTCTTCCTGGGTCGCCTTGAGAGAAAGCGAAACGCGCTCGCGATCCATGTCGACCTCGAGAACCTCAACCGTGACTTCCTGTCCGACTTCCACAACCTCGCTCGCGTGCTCAATGTGCTTCCAGCTGAGCTCGGAGACGTGCACGAGGCCGTCTACGCCACCAAGGTCGACGAATGCACCGAAGTTGACGATTGAAGAAACGACACCCTTGCGAATCTGGCCCTTTTGCAGGTTGACGAGGAAGGTGCTGCGGCTCTCTGACTGAGTCTGCTCAAGGAGAGCGCGACGCGACAGCACGACGTTGTTTCGGTTTTTGTCGAGTTCGAGAATCTTCGCCTCAATCTCTTGACCGAGGTAGGGAGTCAGATCGCGAACACGGCGGAGCTCAATGAGCGACGCGGGCAAGAACCCGCGAAGGCCGATGTCGACGATGAGTCCACCCTTGACAACCTCAATGACCGAACCGGTGACGACGCCATCGGTGTCGCGAATGCGCTCGACGTCGCCCCACGCACGCTCGTACTGAGCACGCTTCTTGGAAAGAATGAGACGGCCTTCTTTGTCTTCCTTCTGGAGGACGAGGGCTTCGACTGAGTCACCGACGGAAACGACCTCATTTGGGTCGACGTCGTGCTTGATGCTCAGTTCACGAGAGGGGATAACACCCTCGGTCTTGTAACCCACGTCGAGCAAAACCTCGTCGCGGTCAATCTTGACAACGGTTCCGGAGATGAGATCTCCGTCGTTGAAGAATTTCAGTGTCTTTTCGACGGCGGCGAGGAAGTCCTCAGCAGATCCGATGTCGTTGATGGCAATCTGCTTGGTTGCCTTGGTCGTTGCGGATGTCATGAAATGTTGCTCCAGATGGGGCTTAAATCGGGCTTGCACACTTTGAGGCCACGGTTGTGACATCTGCACGAGTGCAGGCAAACGGATAAGGGCGCGCCAAAAGACGCATCTCTCAATCTATCGCATCAGTGAGCAGCTTCATTCCACTCGAGTCCCCGTCCAACCTGGACGTCGAGCGGCACGCGAAGTTCTGCTGCGTTGCTCATTCGGTCACGAACAATCTGCTCGACCGCATCCCACTCCCCCGCTGAAACTTCTACGATGAGCTCATCGTGAACCTGCATCAGGAGGCGCGACGAGAGCCGCTTCGCCCTCAGGTCAGCCTCAATGCCGTTCATAGCAATCTTCATGATGTCTGCTGCGGTCCCCTGCATCGGTGCATTGAGAGCCGCTCGTTCCGCGTTGTCACGCAAAACTCGGTTCGGACTCTGCAAATCAGGGAACGGGCGGCGCCGGCCAAAAAGAGTTTCGGTGTAACCGTTTTCGCGGGCGCTCTCAACCACACCGCGAAGGTAGTCGCGCACTCCCCCGAAACGAGCGAAGTAGTCCGTCATGAGTGCCTTGGCTTCGGACTGCGGAATCTTAAGTTGGCGCGCGAGACCGAACGCGCTGAGGCCATAGGCGAGTCCGTAGCTCATCGCCTTGACCTTCGTTCGCATCTCAGCGGTGACGTCTGTCGGGTCAACGCCGAACACGCGCGCGCCCACGAAGCGGTGCAGGTCCTCGCCAGAGTGAAATGCTTCGATGAGCCCGGCATCCTGCGAGAAGTGAGCCATCACTCGCATTTCAATCTGCGAGTAGTCGGCCGTGAGCAATGTCTCATAACCGTCGCCGACTTCAAAGGCCTCGCGGATTCTTCGACCGTCTGCTGTTCGGACCGGGATGTTCTGCAGATTCGGATTGGCCGACGACAAACGACCGGTCGAAGTGCCCGTTTGCACATAGGTGGTGTGGATGCGCTTGTCGACACCAATCGAACCGGCAAGGACATCCACGATCTGTCGAAGCTTTGTCGTGTCACGAAAATCGAGTAGCGCATCGAGAAATGGGTGAGGGTTGCTGATCTGGAGGTCGGTCAAGGCGGCGGCATCGGTCGTGTAACCAGTCTTGGTC
>JBFYOK010000113.1:0-8912 GCA_041303845.1 Microbacteriaceae bacterium
GCCAAGGCGTGCGGCTACTACAACGCCGGCACCGTCGAGTTCCTCTACGAGGACGGCGCCTTCTACTTCCTCGAGATGAACACCCGCCTCCAGGTGGAGCACCCCGTCAGCGAAGAGGTCACCGGTATCGACCTCGTGCGTGAGCAGTTCCGTATCGCGGAGGGGGGCATCCTCGACTACAACGACCCTGAGATCACGGGCCACTCCTTCGAGTTCCGCATCAACGGTGAAGACGCTGGGCGCAACTTCATGCCGGCGCCCGGCTCGGTACACGTGTTCCACGCTCCCGGTGGTCCCGGCGTTCGCGTAGACACCGGCGTTCAGGCTGGCGACGAAATCTCTGGCTCGTTTGACTCGATGATTGCGAAGTTGATTGTCACGGGCGCCACGCGAAAAGAAGCCCTTGAGCGTTCTCGTCGTGCACTCGATGAGTTTGAGGTTCACGGGCTCCCCACGGTGCTCCCCTTCCACCGCAAAATCGTCAACGACCCCGCGTTCGCTCCCGAGGGAGACAAGCCGTTCTCGATTTACACGTCTTGGATCGAAACGGAGTTCGACAATGACATCGAGCCGTGGAGCGGTGAGGCTGAAGAAACGAAGGCTCTCGCAAAGCGTCAACACGTCACGGTCGAAGTGGATGGTCGTCGCATCGAGGTGGCGCTGCCCGCCAAGCTGCTGCGCAACACCCCGGGTGACCTCGCAAACCTTGGCCCCGCACCGAAGCGCAAGGCAAGTGCCCATGCGGCTTCCGGCCCATCGGGTGCTGCGGTGAAGGCTCCCATGCAGGCCACCGTCGTCAAGGTCGCCGTCGAAGAGGGTCAGAAGGTTGCCAAAGGCGACATCATCCTGGTGCTCGAGGCAATGAAGATGGAACAACCGGTCACTGCCCACAAGGACGGCACGGTTGCATCCATCAACGCACCCGTTGGTCAGACCGTGTCAAACGGGCACGTGCTCTTATTGCTGGAGGACTCATGAGTAACTACCCACGCACGTTGATCAGTTCCGGCTCTGTGTACGAGCCAAAGGTTGGCTATTCGCGCGCCGTACGCGCGGGAGACTTCGTGTTTGTCGCCGGCACCACCGCTGGGGCCCCCGAGGGTGCCATTGGTGGGAATGATGCGGCCGAGCAGACGCGAGAAATCTTTCGACGCGTTGCGGTCGCGCTCGAGCAGGCCGGTGCCACGTTCGGTGACGTCGTTCGCACGCGAATCTACCTTCGCAACATCCACGACTTCGATGCCGTTGGCGCCGTTCACGGCGAAATCTTTGGTGACATTCGTCCCGCAGCCACGGCGGTTGAGGTCAGCGGACTCGCCGCCGACGACATGCTCGTCGAGATTGACGTCGACGCAATCATCGGTTCCGCCGCCAAATAGTCGCCACGACCGCCGCGAGCTAGGCGCTTCTGTGTAGCGCTACTCGACGGGAACTTTGTGGAGCGCGCGTGCTGCATCCACGATCGAACCTGAAATCGAGGGGTAGACGGCGAACGCTCGAGCAACATCGTCAACCGTGAGTCGGTGTTCAACGGCCAGTGCGAGGGCAAAAATGAGCTCAGAGGCCCGAGGTGCAACAATCACGCCTCCGATTACCGTGCGACTCGTCGTCGTCGCGATGAGCTTCACGAATCCTTCCGTGATTCCTTGCATCTTGGCGCGCGGATTGGATGTGAGCTCAAGCTTGTGGATTGTGCCGCGAATAATCCCCGACTCAATGTCCGCCTGAGACCATCCCACGGTGGCAATTTCGGGTTGCGTAAAGATGTTCGATGCGACGTTACGCGCCTCAAACGGATCGACCGCATCACCGAGCGCGTGGAACGATGCCGTGCGACCCTGCATCATCGCGACCGAGGCGAGGGGCATTCCGTTCGAGCAGTCGCCGACACCGTAAATGTTCGGAGCACTGGATCGCGCGACGCGGTTGACCCGGATGTGACCGGTCTCCGTCAGCTCAACACCAGCTTCTTCGAGTCCGATCCCCTGCGTGTTCGGAATCGAACCAACCGCAATAAGGCAGTGGCTGCCGTGAATTTCTTGACCATCGCCGAGTGTCACAGCGACTCCGGTTTCGGTCGTGACCACTTTCTCCGCACGCGCCTTCATCTTCAGGGTCATGCCGCGCCGCACGAACACGCTCTGCAGCAACGCTGCTGCGTTGGCGTCTTCACCCGGAAGAACTTGGTCACGACTCGACACGAGGGTGACCTCTGAACCGAGAGCTCGGTAGGCACTGGCGAACTCGGCACCGGTCACACCTGAACCAACCACAATGAGGTGCTCTGGGATCTCGGTCAGCGAGTACAGCTGGTTCCACGTAAAGATGCGTTCGCCGTCGGGCTGTGCAGTGGGCAGGATGCGCGGGCTCGCGCCCACGCTCACAATCACCGTGTCCACCTCGATGCGCTCGAAGTCTGTGCCGTTGGGGCCCGTCGAGGCGATGACCGCATTCGGCCCGTCGAGTCGACCGTGACCAGACATCACTGTGACGCCGGCTTTCTCGAGTTCCGCCGACATGTCGTCGGAGGTGTCTTTGGCAAGGCCGAGCAGACGCTTATTGACGGCAGCCATGTCGACAACGACGGTTGGCTTCTGCGGCGACCCGCCATCACCCTTCGTGAAGAAGCGAACTCCAAGGTCGTTGGCACGTTCGAGGGTGGTGGTGAACTCAGCCGTCGCGATCAGCGTCTTTGACGGCACAACGTCGGTGAGCACGGCAGAACCGCCGACGCCCGAGCGCTCGATGAGAAACACGTCAGCCCCAAGTTGAGCGGCGGCGATTGCCGCCTCATAACCACCAGGACCGCCCCCGAGAACCGCAACCCGCTGCTTGCGTTCGAACACATTTGCCATGCCTCTATTCTGGTCGACCGGTCGACCGGCTGCGTGCGATGCGGCCTCTGATGCCGACAGCCCCTAGTGACTGACCCTCAAGTAAGGCAAAACCCTCGAAGCTTCGCTGGAACGGAAAACGAATCTCTTGACGACTTCTTAGGCTCAAATGAGAGACACAGTGGCTCGACCACACAAAAAAGGAGAATGATGAAAAAGGCAGTTCTTGGCGCCACGGCGCTGACCATCGCGTTGTCTTTCGCGGTGGCAACACCTAGCTACGCGGCCAGCCTCGATCAGATTGGTGTCCCGACACTGGGTGACGATTCGACGATGACAAAACTTGTTTACGAAGACGGCACTGTCGTGACGATGACGTACACGAACGTGTTGTCAGCCCCACCCACTGCATCGACGCCCACGGTCATGGATATTGCCGACTACTGGGGTGGATCCGGTGACTTGTCGACTGCATTCACTCCAAATTCCTTGGTGGGGCAAGAAGGATTGTTCCTCGGTTGGAATAGTTTTGATGATCGCGACGAAATTGGCTGCCTCCCGAGCACCGACTCGAACATTCCTCAACGCGATGACTACACCGAGTATCCGACAACCCCAAACCCATATGTTTGCGCGACACCGGCGACAGTAACCTTCACCTTTAGCCGCCCCGTCACCGACGCCGTCTTTAACCTGCATAACTTGGCCGGTGGCTGGTACAACGCCAAGGCGTCGTTCTATTCTTCGTGGACCATCAGCGAGGAGCGCACGCCCGACCTGACCGCTGAACTCCTGAGCCACGCCGGAAACTTCCAGGTCACTGATGGAACCACCATCGAAACCATTCAACCTCCGGGAACGGGTATCACAAACAGCGTTTGGGCGACCGACCCACGGGATACACCCACAGGTGACCCCATCAATTCGACACCACTTGACGTGGCTCCGCAGGGATCTAAGAGCTACTACGGCTCCGGCTCTGGGGCCGTAGTCGTCAAGGGCACCTATACCGAGGTCTCTTTTGATGTGACCATGGCGCGCTACACAAACACGGAACGCACGCCAAGTTACTTCTGGGACTCCATCGCTTACGAACACGTGATGTTCAACTGGACTGTTCCCCCAGCGTCTGAAGAGACGCTCCCATCTACCGGCTTTAGCGCAGACACTTTCGATGTCGTCAGCGGCATCTCGGTGTTGGCACTTGCTACTGGCGTCGCATTCTTCCTCGTGCGCCGTCGCGCAAAGGCTTAGGGTCCACAACGCACTCCACCCAAGACATGTGTCCCCTCGCCGCGAACGTGGTGGGGGGACACATTCGTCACCTGACACTCAACAAATAGGCTGGGACGATGGTGCGCGCACATGAACTCGATGAGCCGACGGTTTCGCCGTTCGCCGTCGCTGCCGATGCCGCCGACCGCATTCGCGCCATCACCGGGGTTGAGTCGCATGAGATTGCCGTCACTCTCGGCAGCGGTTGGGCCGCAGCCGTCGAACACTTAGGTACGGTCACACATGAGATTCCGGCACGCGAACTGCCGGGATTCATAGCGCCAACTGTGCCCGGCCATGTCGCCACAATCCGCAGTGTGCGCAGCGCCACGGGCAAGCACATTCTCATACTCGGGGCACGAAGCCACCTCTACGACGGACGCGGCGTGCGCTCCGTCGCGCACGGGGCACGAGTGGCCGCCGCGTGCGGTGCAACGACGTTCGTGATGACGAATGCGAGCGGGGGCATCCGACCCGATTGGAAACCCGGCACGCCCGTACTCATCAGCGACCACATCAACTTCACCGCGACGAGCCCCATCGAGGGCGCGAAGTTCATCGACATGGGCGACGCGTATTCACGACGCCTTCGTGACATCGCACGGTCGGTGGATGCAACCCTCGACGAGGGCGTCTACATCGGCTTTCGAGGTCCGCAGTACGAGACCCCCGCTGAGATTCGGGCAGCACGAGCCCTCGGGGCAGATCTCGTGGGTATGTCCACCGTCATCGACTGCATAGCGGCTCGTGAGGCTGGGCTGGAAGTTCTCGGCCTCGCACTCATCACGAATCATGCCGCGGGTGTGAGCGACGAGCCACTCACGCACGAAGCCGTTCTGGCTGCGGGCAAGGCCGCCGAACCGCGGATGGCACGACTTCTGTCCGACATCGTGGAGCGCCTGTAATGGACGACCTCGAGACAAAAGTTCGCGAGTGGATTGCAGGTGACAACGACCCCGAGACGCGCGCCGAACTCAAAGAACTACTCGCGTGCCGGATGTACGACGATCCGCAAGCGTGCGATCGGGCACAGGGTGACCTCGAAGACCGATTTGGGTCGTACCTGACCTTTGGCACAGCCGGCCTTCGCGGTGCGCTCGGCGGCGGTCCGAACCGGATGAACTCGACCGTGGTCGCCCACGCCACCGCCGCGGTTGCCCGATTCGTGAACCGTTTCGAGAAGCGCGGAACGAGCATGAGTCTCGCAGACACGGGTCCGATCACCGACAGTCTGAGTTTGATGCCGTCCCGAACCGTTGTTGTGGGCTACGACGCGCGACCGAAGTCGGCTGAGTTCGCGCAGGTTGCCGCCGACGTGCTGGCCGGGGCTGGTATCCGTGCCATGTTGGCATCAACCGTGTTGCCCACGCCCGTGCTCGCCTTCGCCGTGCGCCACCTCGGAGCCGATGCGGGAATCATGATTACGGCGAGCCACAACCCGCGCGGCGACAATGGCTACAAGGTGTACCTCGGAGGCACACATGACGGCCGCCAACTGGTCGCTCCCTACGATGCCGAGATTCACGCGTACATGGTCGAGTCGCTCGAGACCACGCCGACGCGGGACCTTCGGCGAGGTGCACCGATCCCACTCGACGCATCGGTCATCGATGCCTACGTCTCCCTGACGGCGGCACTCATTCCTGAACCCATTCATCAGACCTCCACTGTTTACACGGCGATGCACGGCGTAGGCAGTGCGCTCCTTCAGCGCGTGCTGACCGCTGCCGGTTTCGATGTTTCCAACATGCTGACGGTGGTTGAGAGTCAGGATGCCCCAGACGGCGAATTTCCGACACTCGCGTTTCCGAACCCAGAAGAAGACGGCGCGCTCGACCGTGCCTTCGAACTCGCGCGCTCAACCGGGGCCCAGCTTGTGCTCGCCCACGACCCGGACGCCGATCGGCTCGGCGTGGGCATCCCCGACTCAACGGCTCAAGCCGGCTACCGGCGTCTCACCGGAAACGAAATCGGAGTGTTGCTCGGCGCGTGGGCTGCCGCACGTGCAGCACAGAGCGGGGTGCCCGCGGGCACACTGGCCTGCTCGATTGTCTCGTCACCGCAACTCGAACGCATTGCGGCGCACTACAAGTTCGACTTCGCGTGGACACTATCCGGCTTCAAATGGATCTCGCGAGTGCCGTTTCTGATTTATGGCTACGAAGAGGCTCTTGGATTTCTGGTCAACCCCGACGTCGTGAACGACAAGGACGGCATCTCCGCGGCACTCGCCGTGTTGTCCATTGCCAGTGAACTGCACGCCGAAGGCAAGACGATTGCCGACCGGCTCACGGAGATCAACGAACAATTCGGAACGTACGTGAGTGGCTCGTTCTCCGTGCGGACCACTACTCAACGAATTGCGCAGGTGATGCACGGACTTCGTTCGTCATCGCCAACAACGTTGGCCGGTATCGCTGTCTCGCATGTCGAAGATCTCGCCACCTCGGTCGCCGGCGATCGGTCCTCTGGTCGCATGCTTCCCACCGCTGACGTGCTGGCCCTGTGGCTCGAAGACGGCTCACGTGTGATGTTCCGCCCGAGCGGCACTGAGGCAAAGCTCAAGGTGTACCTCGATGTTTGTGAAGAGACAGCTCCGGCGGGCCAGCGTCGTAGTGCTGCAATGAGCCGACTGTTCAGCCTGACGGCCGCAGTAGAAGCGCTCGTCAGCTAACTTCCGGAAATCACCACGCCCGCTCGACGCTCGGGTTGGCACCGGGCGAGAAAATCCGTGTCCTGGCGCTCCCAGGTTTCCCAGTGGACAACGTTCTCGGTGCCCTCATCGCGCTCACGACCGCGCGCAGTTGCAACATCCGCGGGACAGTCCACCCACACGCTGAGGTCAACATAAGACTCAAGCGGGGGTTCGAAAGCGCAGATACCTTCGAGCACAATCAGCGTCGAATCGATTACGCCGTCGATGGGGACGAGCATGCCGGAATCCCAATCGAGTCGTCGGTAGTTGAACGGAAGACCTTGAGTGAACGAAATCAGCACCTCCCGTTCGACGCGTAAGAGATCAAAATGATCCTCGACGCGCGGTGCGAGCAACGAGGCCTTGACCAAGAAGTCATCAAGCGGCACAACGGCGCTATCGACCAATCGCATCGCGAGCTGGTGCGCGAGAGTCGACTTGCCTGATCCTCCGCGACCGGCGATTGCGACCACGAACGGGCGTTGCGATCGTCGCTCGTCAACAATCAGGGCGAGATCCTCGACGGTGTGCACCCGTTGAGTCATCAGCGCGAACCGCGAACCGCGTTCTCGAAACCTTGTGCAATGACCTCAGCGAGCTCGTCGCGGTCTTCAGCCGGAATAAACGCAGACGCACATGCATTCTGTTGGAACTGCTCGATGTCGCTCAGGGTGTAACCGAAAGCATCAACGAGCAGGGACAACTCCCGGCTGAGACTCGTGCCGCTCTGCAACCGGTTGTCGCTGTTGACGGTGACGCAGAAATCTAGTTGATACAGCAGGTCGAACGGATGCTCCTCAAGCGTGACGCCCCATTGCGCAGCCGCCCCGGTCTGCAAGTTCGACGTCGGACAGAGTTCGAGGGTGATTGCGCGATCTTTCACCCACTCAGCCAGTCGTCCGAGCTTCACATAGGACACTTCATCGTCGGCATTCTCGATTGTGATGTCTTCGGCGATTCGCACTCCGTGTCCGAGGCGCAAGGCACGACCGTCAAGGACGGCCGAGCGGATGCTCGCCAATCCGTCGGCTTCGCCCGCGTGCACGGTGGTCGGAAAATACTCGTTCGCCAAAAGAGTGAAAGCATCTGCGTGCTTCGAGGGCAAGAATCCGACCTCAGCCCCAGCGATGTCGAATCCGACAACTCCTTTGTCGCGGTGACGAAGAGCAAGTTCAGCAATTTCGAGCGAGCGATCTGCGTGGCGCATTGCCGTCACCAATTGACCGATTCGAATGCCCTGACCGGTGCGGCCTACTTCAGCGATTCCCTGCGTGATGCCTTCTTGCACCGCTTCAACGGCTTGGTCGAGTGTCAGCCCACGGGTGAGGTGCTGCTCGGGGGCCCACCGCAGTTCGCCATAGATGACGCCGTCCCGAGCGAGGTCGATGACGCTTTCCCGAGCAATGCGCTCAAGTGAGGTGGCCGTTTGAGCGACGGCACAGGTGAGGTCAAATGTCGTCAGGTACTCGACGAGTGAGCCTGAATTCGACTGACTGACGAACCAGTCACCGAGGTCATCCGCGTTGTCTTCCGGAGTGCTCACGCCCGCTTCGTCGGCGAGCTCGAGTAACGTCTCGGGTCGAAGTGAGCCGTCGAGATGATCGTGCAGAGACACCTTGGGGAGTTTTTCGATGTCGACACCCTCGACCGCGTAGTGGCTCACAGCACGTCGTCTCGGCCGGCGATGCGCAGGGCATCCACTACAGCCTTTACTTTCTGCGCATTTGCCGTCGTCGTGACCAGCAGAGCGTCGCCCGTGTCGACAACAACAATGTCACGCACGCCAACGAGCGCGATGGTGCGCCCCGTTTCGGTTACAACGATTCCGCTCGATGCATCGGAAAGCACGCGCGCGCCCTCGCCGAGAATGGCGAGATCGTTCTTGTGCCCCGTCGAGTGCAACTTAGCGATCGACGCAAAGTCACCCACGTCATCCCAGTCGAATTCCGCTGGGATGGTAACGAGCCGGCCAGCGGCCGCAGCAGGTTCGGCCACCGAGTAATCGATTGCGATCTTCTCGAGCTTGGGCCAAATACGGTCAACGACGGGTCCGCGCTTGTCCTTGTCATCCCACACGTCAGCGAGTTCGAGGATTCCCGCCAAGAGTT
>JBFYOK010000114.1:0-4685 GCA_041303845.1 Microbacteriaceae bacterium
GCTTTTCGCGTTACGTCATCCTCGACGAAGCGGGTGAGATCGACGGCTACGTGCACCTGAAGGACATCTTGAGTAGCGATGACGAATCGGGGAGCATGCCTGCCGATGCGCGCATTCCGGCGAAGCGCATCCGTCAACTGCCAGCGATGCCGGAAGATCTTGACCTCGAGGATGCACTCGCACAGTTGCAGCGCCTGGGCCTGCACCTAGCTCAAGTCACCAATGTCAATGGCGTATCTATGGGCGTCTTGTTCCTCGAAGACATCATCGAAGAGCTCGTGGGAACCGTCGACGACGCGACCCGACGCCGGCTCTAGATTGAGGGCTAGGCCGGTCTAGCTGGCTTGGCAGGTTTGGCGCGCAGGTATTGCGACGGCCAGTAGTCAATGTCGGCGTCGAGCTCGATTGCGGCACGCAACGCGAACTGCGAATCACGAAGCATCTCGCGCCCGAACAAGACCGCATCGGCCTTTCCCGATGCAACGATGTCGTTGGCCATATGGGCTTCGGTGATGAGACCGACGGCGGCGACGGGTAGGTGCGAGTGCTCCTTCACGTGCGTGGCCAGTGGGACCTGATACCCGGGACCAACAGGAATTTTGATACCGGGGATGTTGCCGCCCGAAGAAATGTCGGCGAGGTCTGCTCCCCGCTCGAGCGCCCAGTCGGCAACGATGCTCGTTTCCTGCTCGTTCCAGCCGCCCTCGACCCAGTCTGTCGCGGAGAAACGAACGAAAAGAGCGATGTCATTGCCCACAGCATCGCGAATGGCGTCGATTGCGTCGAGCAAAAGACGCGCACGATTCTCCAGTGACCCGCCGTAGCTGTCGGCACGCTGATTCGAGAGCGGTGACAGAAACTCATGCAACAGGTATCCGTGCGCGGCGTGAATCTCGAGAACTGTAAATCCCGCAGTGACGGCCCGGCGAGCGGCGGCGCCCCACGCTCTCGCGAGTTCGTGAATCTCCTCGATGGTCAGCTCGCGGGGCTCGTTGTAGCCGGGGAAGGCGATGGGTGACGGGCCCACGGCTTGCCAACCGCCTTCGCCCACCGGAACATTTCCCGTCTTGCCTTCATTCGCAAAGTCGGAGTAGACACTGGCCTTGCGACCCGCGTGAGCGAGTTGAATCCCCGCGACCGCACCTTGGGAGGTGATGAAGTCGACGACGTTCTTCCAGGCTTCTAGCTGGTTGTCGTTCCAGAGCCCGGGGCACCGAGGCGTGATGCGACCTTCGGGCGTAATGCCGGTGGCTTCGGCGATGACAAGTCCCGCTCCTCCCTTCGCGAAGCCGCCGAGATGCACCATGTGCCAATCGCCGACGATGCCGTCTTCGTCGAAGCACGAGTACTGACACATTGGCGCAACCCAAACTCGGTTTCGCATTGTGACACCGCGCAGGGTGATTGGCTCGAACAGGGCGGGCTGGGTCATGCCAACAAACTATCGTTGACGTTGTGACCAGTCGAGACGCCCATGAGTTCGGAGTTTCCGACGCGCGAGGGATTATTTCGGCACCGACGAAGAACGACGACAAGTACTCACGCGGGGTCGTCGGCTTCATCACCGGGTCGGTGGAGTATCCGGGTGCGGCCGTGCTGGGCGTATCCGCTGCATATCGAACCGGCGTGGGCATGGTTCGTTATGTCGGCCCAGAGTCTGTGGGGCAACTTGTTCTTGCTCGCCGACCAGAGACGGTTCTCGGTATGGGTAGCACGCGTGCGTGGGTGATCGGGTCCGGGGTGACTGCCCTGACGAGAACCGATGAAACTTTTTTGATGATGCGCAAGGCGCTCGAGAGTGGCCAGTGTGTCGTGATGGATGCGGGCGCGCTGGACCTCGTCTCAGACCTGCCGTTTCCTGATCGAGTCATCATCACGCCACACGCGGGCGAACTTTCGCGGCTGATGTCCGACATCACGGCAAAGCCAGCCGAATGGACTGACGCCGTCATTGCGAGCGACCCGGCGGACGCAGCGGCTCGCGCCGCGGCGGAACTTGGAGTCGTCGTGTGTCTCAAGGGGCACGTCACGAACGTCGTGGCGCTTGAGGCACAAGACCGTTCGTCGTTCGCCCTCACCTCGCCCACAACCTGGCTTGCAACTGCGGGCACCGGCGACGTGTTGGCGGGCATCATGGGGGCCGTGCTGGCCACATCTATTCCCGAATCGGCGGCAGATCTGGCTCGTTGCGCAGCAGCTGCCGTCTTTATTCACGGACGTGCAGCCAGCATTGCGTCCGGCGGGGGACCCATCGCGGCCCTTGACGTGGCCGAAGCCATCCCTATAGCAATTATTGAGGTGCTCAAGGCGTGAGTTCATCGTCTGCGGCAGGGGCCGCTTCCGCTTTTCGTCGCGTCTGGCTCAGCCCGATTTCGCTCTGGACGGGCTTTGTCGTTGTGCACCTGTGGGTGTCTGCCTTAGGAATGTATGGCCCCGGGTATCCCCTCGGGGACATTTCGGGTGTGTACACATTCTGGGCTGGCCACGCCTATGCCGGTGATTTCGTCGTCGGCATCACGACTCCGTGGGTCTATCCGATTGTCGCGCTGATTCCCATTCTCATCTCGGGCGTTGCTGGCATGGAAAACTACGTGCCCGCATTTCTGATTGTTGTGGCCATCGTCGATGCAGTGGTGTTCGGCTTGCTCATTGGTCGCAATCGACAAGCGACGAGGGATGCCCATCGAGTCGTCGCCGCGTGGTGGTGGCTTGCCCTACTCGTGTGCCTCGGGCCCGTGTCACTCGGTCGCATCGACGCCATCGCAACGCCGATTGCTCTGCTCGGGCTCTTCCTCGTGCTCCGCCACCCGCGAGCTGCGGGTGCGCTCCTCGCCGTAGCTGCGTGGATCAAGGTGTGGCCGGCCGCACTCATTGGGGCCGCTGTGATCGCGCTGAAGATGAGAACGGCCGTGCTTACCGGCGCACTCGTGACAACCGGCGCGGTCATTGCGATCGCCCTCGTGATGGGCTCCGGGCTCAATGTCTTCAGCTTCATCACGCAGCAGACATCTCGTGGTGTGCAGATTGAATCGCCGGCCGCCACCGCCTACCTGTGGCAGGTCAACGCGGGTCTTCCGAACGTTGGCGTTTATTACGACGAGCAGATTCTGACCTACCAAATCTCGGCTCCCGGGGTCGAGATCATTGGGGCGCTCACCACAGTGCTCATGGCTCTTGTCACCGTGCTCATCGTGGCTCTGGGCATCCTCGTGATTCGTCGCGGCGGTGATCAGAGCACCGTATTGTTTGCACTCGCGCTTGCTTTCACCGTCGAGCTCATTGCATTTAACAAGGTGGGTTCACCACAGTTCATGGGATGGCTCGCTGTGCCCATCGTGTGCGGCCTCGCCTATGGTCTCGAACGATTCCGTCTTCCTGCAGTGCTCGTGCTCGTGATGGCCGTGCTGACGCAGATGCTGTACCCGTATTCCTACGACAACCTGTTGCGCGCGCAACCCTTCGAGCTCACGCTCATCACCATTCGAAACGGACTCGAATTTGTGCTGTTGGGTTTGGCGATTCGAATGCTATTGCGTGGTCTCAAGCAGTCGGCGAATGTGGTGCCCGACAAACTCTGACTCAATCAGAAACGCGTCGTGCCCAAATTCACTCACGAGTGTGACGACCTCGTCGCCATCGATGTTGCCCGGCACAGCGCGGGCAATTCGCTGCTGGCCGACATAGGGAAAGAATCGATCACTATCGATGCCGAGCACGAGTGTGGGCACCGTCAGTTGGGCGAGCACCTCGTCGATTGATCCGCGGTTGCGGCCGACGTCGTGTGAGTTCATCGCCTCGACGAGCGTGATGTAGCTATTCGCATCGAATCGGCGCGTGAATTTGTTCCCGTGAAAGTCGAGGTAACTGGCGACAGCGAATCGTCCGCCGTGGCCGAGCGGATCGATGTCGCTCTGGCTCGAGCGGTCGAAGCGCTCGTTGAGCTCTTGTGGCGTTCGAAAGTTCTGAAAACTGATGCGACGTGCAAGCGCGAGGCCATGGTGCGGACCCTCGCCAGCTGCAGCTTCGTAGTAGTGACCCGCTCGAAAGTTCGGGTCGAGGCGTATGGCCTCAATCTGAACGGTGTTCAGCGCGATCTCATCAGCGCTCGTGGCAGCTGGGGCGGCAAGGATGCCCAACCGCGCGGCACGTTCGGGGAACATGAGTCCCCATTCCATGACGTGCATCGCGCCCATCGATCCACCGATGACGGCAGCCCACTTTGCGACACCGAGTTTGTCGCTGAGCATGACTTGAGCGGTGACCTGGTCGCGAATCGTCGTGAACGGAAATCGCGAGGCCCACTCGTAGCCGTCGGGCGCGAGCGATGCTGGGCCGGTTGTGCCCTGGCATCCACCGAGCACATTCGGCGCGACGACGAACCACTTGTTCGTGTCGACCGCGAGGCCGGGCCCGACGACGTCACCCCACCAGCCTTCGGTGCGATGGCTGCCACCGGCGCTGCCCGAAACGTGGCTGTCACCGGTAAGTGCGTGCAAGATCAAGACGGCGTTGTCTTGCCTCTCATTGAGCTCGCCCCACGTTTCATAGGCCATTCGCACGTGTGGCAGATGCCCGCCACGTTCGAAGTCCATTGGGCCAAGGTTTGCAAAGAGTCGGTCACCGTCGGGGTCGCCATCACGCCAGGCCCCCGTGGCCGGCGGTTTACCCGCGACGGAGCGCACCTG
>JBFYOK010000115.1:0-11092 GCA_041303845.1 Microbacteriaceae bacterium
ACGTCGCCTCGCGTTGCGGACTGACGCCGCAGTATGAGCAGCTCGAAGATCTCCAGAAGAAGTACGCAGCAAAGGGCTTCACCGTTGTCGGCTTCCCGTGCAACCAGTTCATGTTCCAGGAGCCCGGCTCGAACGAAGAAATCGGCGAGTACTGTTCGGCAACGTGGGGTGTCACCTTCCCGATGATGGACAAGGTCAAGGTCAACGGCCTCGGTCGCCACCCGCTCTACAAGGAACTCGTCAAGACCAAAGACTCCGTTGGTGCTGCCGGCAACGTCAAGTGGAACTTCGAGAAGTTCCTCGTGCTGCGCGACGGAACGGTCAAGCGTTTCCGCCCGACGACGAAGCCGGATGACCCGAGCATCATCGCGGCAATCGAAGCGGACCTCGCGAAGTAGACCAGAACGGAGCCGGGCTCGCTACGCAAGCCGGGCCGGCGGCCGCGTAGCGGCTACTCCCCCAGCTGGTTCTTCGTGCGCATCGCGCGCTGAGCCTCACGAGTGTCTTGACGCTCGCGCAGCGCCTGGCGCTTATCGTACTCCTTCTTTCCCTTCGCAAGTGCGAGCTCGACTTTGGCGCGGCCATCCTTGAAATAAAGCTGGAGCGGCACGAGCGTGTAACCGCCCTCTTTGACTTTGCCTGACCACTTCTCGATCTCGCGCTTGTGCATGAGTAGCTTGCGCTTGCGTCGCGGTGCGTGGTTGTTCCAGGTGCCCTGGTGGTATTCCGGGATGTGCACGGCGTCGAGGTAACCCTGCCCGCCCTCGAAGAACGCATAGCCGTCGACGAGGGATGCGCGACCTTCGCGAAGCGATTTCACCTCAGTGCCCCACAGCACGATTCCACACTCGAGCGTCTCGATGATTGTGTAGTCGTGACGCGCCTTGCGGTTGGTGGCGACAACTTTTTCGCCCTTTTCTTTGGGCATCGCACACCTCCGATTCGCGCCTCACGCCGGTCAGAACATCCGCCGGCCTGCCAGTTTAGCGCTTGGGAATGTTGCGCTCCGGTGCGCCCGTGTACAGCTGCTGCGGGCGACCGATGCGCGTTGCGGGGTCGGAGTTCATCTCACGCCAGTGGGCAATCCACCCGGGCAGGCGGCCCAGAGCGAAGAGCACAGTGAACATGCGTGTCGGGAATCCCATGGCCTTGTAAATCACGCCGGTGTAGAAGTCGACGTTCGGATACAGCTTGCGCTCGATGAAGTAATCGTCCGCGAGGGCAATGGCTTCGAGTTCCTTGGCGACGTCGAGCAGGGGGTCACTCACGCCGAGTGCCGTGAGCACCTCGTCGGCCGTCTCTTTGACCAGACGAGCACGCGGGTCGTAGTTCTTGTAGACGCGGTGTCCGAAGCCCATGAGGCGAACGCCGTCTTCTTTGTTCTTCACGCGCTCGACGTAACGCTGAACCGACTCACCGGAACGCTGAATCTCACCAAGCATCGTCAACACGGCTTCGTTCGCACCACCGTGCAGCGGGCCGAACAATGCGTTGATGCCCGCCGAAATCGAAGCGAACATGTTGGCGTCAGTGGATCCCACAATTCGAACAGTCGACGTGGATGCGTTCTGCTCGTGATCTTCATGAAGAATCAGCAGTCGCTCGAGCGCTCGAACCATCACCGGGTTCATCTCGAAGCTCTCGGCTCGGTTGCCGAATGTCAACCGCACAAAGTTCTCGACGTAGGAGAGCGAGTTGTCGGGGTAGAGGAACGCCTGACCGATGCTCTTCTTGTGCGCGTAGGCGGCCATGACCGGCAACTTGGCCAACAAGCGGAAGGTGGAGATTTCAATGTGCTTCGGGTTCTTGGGGTCGAGCGAGTCTTCGTAGTAGGTCGACAGGGCCGATACGCCGGCTGAGAGAACGGGCATCGGGTGTGCGTTGCGAGGGAACCCGGAGAAGAAGTTCTTGAGGTCTTCGTGAAGAAGCGTGTGGTGCTGGATGTTCTGCTCGAATTCTTCGAGCTCTGAGGCCGAGGGAATCTCGCCATAAATCAAAAGCCACGCAGTTTCCAAAAAGGAAAGACTCGTGGCAACCTGTTCGATCGGGTATCCGCGGTAGCGCAGGATTCCGGCGTCCCCGTCAATGTAGGTGATGGCCGAGCGCGTCGACGCTGTGTTGACGAAGCCGTAGTCGAGCGCGTGCAGACCCGTCTGCGCAGTGAATTTAGACATGTCAACGGCGGAACGACCGTCCGTTGCATCGAGCACGGGGAATTCGCTCGTCACGCCGTCAACGGTGACCGAAACGGTGCGGCCAGTGGCCGAGAGTGCGGGGTCAGACATGTCTAAAGCCTAGAGGTTATTGAGGATGCGCCGGAATGCGATCAGGCCTGGTTCAAGCGATTCGCGGCCGACGCAATGCGCTCATCGGTCGCCGTCAAAGAGAGTCGAATGTGGTTCGGATACCGGTCACCGTAAAAGTGCCCGGGACCGCCCAAAATGCCTAAGTTGGCGAGGCGTTCGATTGATTCCCACCCGTCGCGACCCTCGGTCGCCCAGAGATAAAGACCGGCTTCGCTGTGATCGATGTGATAGCCAGCGGACTCGAGTGCGGGCTTCAGCACATTGCGGCGAGCGCGGTAGCGTTCCTTCTGCTCGGCCACGTGGTCATCGTCGGTGAGTGCAACAGACATTGCGAATTGCACGGGTTCGGGCACCATCATGCCGGCCTGGCGTCGGATGTTCGTGAGCGGCCCGATCAGGTCGGCACTGCCGGCGATGAACGACGCGCGATAGCCGGCCATGTTCGATTGCTTACTCAGCGAATAGGCACAGAGCAGGTTGTCGAACGACCCCTGTCGCACATCATCGGCGAGCAGACTCGGGATGCGCTCGCTCCCCCACTGGCCGTCCCACCCGAGTTCGGCGTAACACTCGTCACTCACAAGTACCGCGCCGATTTCTCGAGCGCGCGTCACGCACGCGCGCAGCTGTTCGGCGCTCAACACCGCGCCGTCGGGATTCCCCGGGGAGTTGAGCCAGATGAGCTTCGTCGCAGCCGGCCATTTCGCTGGGTCGTCTTCGGCGAGCGCCGTTGCGCCGGCCATGACCGCGCCGATTTCATAAGTTGGGTAAGCCGCGCTCGGGTGCACGACGATGTCACCTGCGGAAAGCCCGAGCATGGTGGGCAACCACGCCACAAATTCCTTCGAGCCAATAGTGGGCAGAACCTGAGCCGACGTGAGGCCGGTCACCGCGCGTCGACGCGCGAACCACGACACGATGCTCGAGGTGAGATCACTCGTGCCGGTGGTGAGGGGGTAGGCGTGCGCATCCGTCGCCCGCATCAACGCATCGCGCACAATCTGGGGAGTCGGGTCAACCGGGGATCCGATTGACAAGTCGACAAGACCATCGGGGTAGGCCAGTGCCGTCACGCGATAGGGCTCCATCGCGTTCCATGGATAGTCCGGAAGAGCGAGAAACGGCGGCAGTGCGTGTGCCACGTGGCTCTAGTCAGCCTGGGGTGGCAAAACGGCAACCACCGGGTGGTCTCCCGCCATCACGCCGACCTTGGCAGCGCCACCGGGAGATCCGATTTCTGAGAAGAACTCGACGTTTGCCTTGTAGTAGTCGGCCCACTTCTCGGGGAGGTCATCCTCGTAGTAGATCGCCTCAACCGGACACACGGGCTCACACGCACCACAGTCGACACACTCGTCGGGGTGGATGTACAACATGCGGTCGCCCTCATAGATACAGTCGACCGGGCACTCGTCGATGCACGCGCGGTCTTTGACATCAACACACGGCAGGGCAATTACGTAAGTCACGGTTTTACTTTACCTTCCGAGGGATGCGCGGCCAGAACATGAGCACGATCACAACAAGTGGCGTGAACATGACCCACACATTGCCGATCCACGAGTCGGGCACGAGAACCGAGCCACCCGGGCCGCGCTGACTGAGCGTAAACATGAGTCCGAGGCAGGCGACGCCGCAGGCGATGAGCACCCAGCGGTTTGTCTCCAAGAGAAGCAGTCCGACGAACCAGGCAAGAACAATGGCTACAGCCAAGACGAGGCCCCACGGAACGTCGATGCCCAACACACTGGTTGACGACTGGTGAACGACCGTCGTGACACTTCCGATCACGGCGCTGAAGAAAATCGCTCCTGCGCTGAGTACCACTGACAGGAAAGGCGAACGGGTCGAATTCGGCGGATTCACGAGCCCAAGACTACCGTTGGCGCCGACGGATTCGCCGTCGAACGCTCCTCCTAGTAAGGTAATCCTTACCTAACCACCCTGATCCGAAAGTGGCCAGCCACCATGCTCGCAAATCTCTTCATTGCCCTTCGCGAAGGGCTCGAAGCGTCGCTTGTCATCGGAATTCTGATTGCGTACGTTGTGCGCGTCAATCGTCGCGATGCGATTGCTCCCATCTGGACCGGCGTTGGTCTCGCGGTTGTCGTTTCTGCAATCGTCGGCGTGATTCTGAGTCAGGTCAACGGACTCCCCGACCAGGTGTTTGAGGTGACCGCGGGCATCCTTTCGATCTCGGCCTGTGTTCTCGTCACGTGGATGGTGTTCTGGATGGCCAAGACCGCGCGAAGTCTGCGCGGAAACCTTGAGTCCGGTTTGGATCGCTCCCTGAAAGGCGGCACCATCGGACTGTTGGTCATCGCTTTTGTTTCGGTCGGACGCGAAGGCATCGAGACCGTTCTATTCATCTGGGCCGCAGCGCAAGCAGCCGGCCAGTCCCTTCTTCCACTGCTCGGTGCCGTTCTCGGCCTCTTTATCGCAGCCGGACTCGGCTTTGCCATCTACCGCGGAATGGTTCGCCTGAACCTGTCGGCGTTCTTCACGTGGTCTGGATCGTTCCTGATTGTTCTCGCTGGCGGCGTGCTCGCTTACGGCGTGCACGAACTCCAAGAAGCCGGATTCCTCCCCGGTGACGAATCCAAGGCGTTCAACGTGTCGGCAGTTATCCCCGGTGACAGCTGGTACGGAGCTCTGCTCCGCGGCACGATTGGCTTCCGTCCAGAAATGTCATGGCTCGAAGTAGTCATCTGGGCGCTCTACGTCGCCATCACGCTGACGCTGTTCCTGCGCATCTCGCGTCGCAAAGCACCACGAGTCGTCACGTCGCCCGTGACGATTGTGACGACGGAGAAGTAGGTTTCTCTAAGCCTGTTTCTCTAAGCCTGGTCTTGCTTCTTGAGACGACTCGTTGCGCGTGCGCGCTCGGTCATGTCGAGAACGACCTTGCGAATGCGAACCTTCTCGGGCGTCACCTCAACGCACTCGTCCTCGCGAGCGAACTCGAGGCACTCTTCGAGCGAAAGCTGACGCGACGGAGTCATTGATTCGAAGGTGTCGGATGTTGACTGACGCATGTTCGTCAGCTTCTTTTCCTTCGTGATGTTCACGTCCATGTCGTCGTTGCGCGAGTTCTCGCCGATGACCATGCCTTCGTAGACCTCTTCGGTCGGGTTGACGAAGAAGCTCATGCGCTCCTGCAAACCGATGATGGCGAACGGAGTCACAACACCGGTGCGGTCGGCGACAATCGAGCCGTTGGAACGCGTGATGATTTGGCCGGCCCACTCGTCGTAGCCGTGCGAGATGGCGTTGGCGATTCCGGTTCCACGCGTGATGGTGAGGAACTCGGTGCGGAAACCGATGAGTCCGCGTGAGGGAACGATGAATTCCATGCGAACCCAGCCCGTGCCGTGGTTGACCATGCCTTCCATGCGACCCTTGCGGGCGGCCATGAGCTGCGTGATGGCACCGAGGTGCTCTTCAGGCGCATCGATGGTCATGTGCTCAAACGGTTCGTGCGTCTTGCCGTTGACCTTCTTGGTCACTACCTGTGGCTTTCCGACGGTGAGCTCGAAGCCTTCGCGACGCATGTTTTCCACGAGAATCGCGAGAGCGAGCTCGCCACGACCCTGAACTTCCCACACGTCAGGTCGACCGATGTCGACGACGCGCAACGAAACGTTACCGATGAGTTCGCGGTCGAGGCGGTCTTTGACCATGCGGGCAGTGAGCTTGTGGCCCTTGACCTTGCCGACGAGCGGCGAGGTGTTGGTTCCGATGGTCATCGAGATGGCGGGCTCGTCGACGGTGATAGCCGGAAGTGGACGAACATCATCGGGGTCGGCAATCGTCTCGCCGATGGTGATGTCTTCGATGCCGGCGATGGCAACGATGTCACCGGGGCCTGCCGACTCAGCGGGGAAGCGCTCCAAGGCACGGGTCTTGAGCAGTTCAGTAATGCGAACGCTCGAAACGGTTCCATCGTGCTTGACCCACGCGACGGTCTGGCCCTTCTTGAGGTTGCCGTTGAACACACGCAACAGAGCGAGACGACCCAGGAATGGTGACGCGTCGAGGTTCGTGACGTGCGCCTGCAGCGGGTGCTCGTCGTCATAGTGCGGTGCCGGGATGTGCTCGAGAATTGCCTCGAACAGTGGCTCGAGGTCGTCGTTGTCGGGCAACGTGCCGTTTTCGGGCTTGTTGTGGCTGGCAGCACCTGCGCGGCCGGACGCGTAGACAACGGGAACGTTGAGCACGGCATCCAGATCAAGGTCCGGGAAGTCTTCGTGCAAGTCACTAGCAAGACCGAGAAGCAGGTCTTGACTCTCGCCGACAACCTCGTCGATGCGCGCATCGGGGCGGTCGGTCTTGTTCACGAGCAGAATCACCGGGAGGCTCGCCTCGAGTGCCTTGCGCAAGACGAAACGGGTCTGGGGAAGCGGACCCTCACTCGCGTCGACGAGCAGCACAACGCCGTCGACCATGGAGATTCCGCGCTCGACCTCTCCACCGAAGTCAGCGTGGCCCGGGGTGTCGATCACGTTGATTGTGATGGGGCCCTCGGTCGCGTGAACGCCGGAGTACTCGACCGCGGTGTTCTTCGCGAGAATCGTGATGCCCTTTTCGCGTTCGAGGTCGTTCGAGTCCATCATGCGGTCGTCTGCGCTGAAGTGCGCGTCGAAAGAGTTGGTCTGCTTGAGCATGGCGTCGACGAGTGTCGTCTTGCCGTGGTCAACGTGGGCGACGATTGCGACGTTGCGCAGGTCTTTACGGAAGGCTTTCGCCATGACAACTACCTCTTTTTTCGAATGTGTGAGCACATCCGACTGTGGATGCTGATGTGGGGTTGATGCTGACTAAACCGTGAGGCGCCGAATTTCAACGAAGCGCCGGGGAATGCATCAAGCAGTTACCTAGTGTAATCCTCACGCGGGCTGCCGAAGACCTCCTGCGCCGTGGCGGCCCCAACAATCTTGCCGTGGGAGGTCACGAAGAATGACTCGAGGCCACGCCTATCACTCGAGGAGTTAGGATTTTGCGCGTGAGTAGCTCCAGCGAGACGTGGACACCTGCGCAAGCACGACGACGAGAGTGGTATCAACTCGCGCTCGTGTTCGGGGTTTCACTCGGGGCATCCGCCGTCTATGCCGTCGTGGCACTGGTGCGTCGTCTCGCCTCGACCGAAGCGCTCAAGGACCAAACCGCCACAATCAACAAGCCGCTCGCCACCGATGAGATTTTTGATCTCATCTACCAATTGCTCGGCGTCGGGTTCGCTCTGTTTCCGGTTGCCCTCGCACTTTATTTTCTCTGGCAGCCGGGGCGAAACCCGTTTCGGGACATCGGGCTCGATTTTCGCAAGCCCTGGGCGAACCTTGGCGGCGGAGTCGCGCTCGCAGCCCTGATCGGAATCCCCGGAATCGGTCTCTACCTGGTCGGAAACGCACTCGGATTCACCGTCACGATTGTTCCGACCGCACTGAACACCTATTGGTGGACAACACCGGTGCTCGTGCTCGCCGCACTCAAGGCCGCACTGCAAGAAGAAATCATCGTCGTCGCATTCCTGTTTACGAAGCTGCGCAACATCGGCGTGAGACCGTGGGTCATCGTCACAGTGAGTGCACTTCTTCGAGGCAGCTACCACCTGTATCAGGGTTTCGGGCCATTCGTCGGCAACGCAGTGATGGGAGCCGTCTTCGGTTGGGCCTACCTGCGGTGGGGTCGCGTAATGCCACTTGTCATCGCGCACTGGATTCTCGACATTGTGTCGTTCACCGGCTACGCACTGGTCGCCGCTATCGCCCCGGGGTTCTTGCCGGGCACCTAGGGCGGCGCCATCGGCACCAACCTCACCGCAAATCGCTTTAGGCTCTCTCCATGCGCACTCGCCTCGTCTCTGCCTCTGCCTCTGCCGTCACCGCTGCCCTTGTTTCGCTGCTTGTTCTTGTCGGTTGCGCGCCGCTGGGCACCTCGTCGGGAGCGGATGCACTCGCTCACCTCACAACGGCGGTCGACGCTTCCGTCGCCAAGTTTGATGCCGAAGGCGGCACCGAGACGATCATCGCGGGCGATTACCGCACCGTCATGATTTACGACCCGAGCGCACCGGCTGGCCAACGCTCGGCAACGGCCAATCTAAATGACAACTCTCTGCCGATTTTCACGTCGGAAGATGCGATCTCTATTCGCGCCCTGTCGGCGATTCTTCTCGAGCCAGCTGTGATTGGCGCCGAGTTCAGCGAAGTCGCCGGCCGTTTCACGATCGTCGGTGACCAGTTCATCATCGAGGTCATCGTCGAAGAAGGACTCGTCGTTCAAAGCGCAGTCGCCGGCGTTGCCTTCGGCTCAGAAGAGCCTCAGAGCGTCGTGACCGCATATGGGCTCAGCGACGACATCAAGAAGCTCTTCGCGACGGCAGTCTTTCCGACGCAGTAACGACTAGTTTTCGAACGCCTCCGGCGGCGGGCACGAGCACACCAGGTTGCGGTCACCGAACGCGTTGTCGATGCGGCGAACGGGTGGCCAGTACTTTCCGCGAACGCGCTGAGTGCGGGTAACCGCCTCCAACTTGGGTGCGAACGGGTAGACCGCCGTCTCTCGCGAATACGGGTGGTTCCACTCCCCCGCGATCGATGCTGCGGTGTGCGGTGCGTTCGCAAGCGGGTTGTCGTCTGCGGGCCACGTGCCGGCCTTAACGGCGTCGGCCTCCTCGCGAATCGAAATCATCGCGTCGACGAAACGATCGAGCTCAATGAGGTCTTCCGACTCGGTCGGCTCCACCATGAGCGTGCCCGCAACGGGGAAGCTCATCGTGGGTGCGTGGAAGCCATAGTCGACCAGACGCTTGGCAACGTCATCCACCGTCACGCCGGTGTCGGCAGTGAGCGGTCGAATGTCGAGGATGCACTCGTGCGCGACCAGACCGTTTTCGCCCGTGTAGAGCACGGGATAGTGATTAGCCAGACGCTTGGCAACGTAGTTCGCCGCGAGCACGGCCGATGCGGTTGCCTCGCGAATGCCGTCGTCGCCCATCATGCGAACGTAGGCCCAGGAGATGGGCAGGATGCTCGGGGAACCGTATGGCGCGGAGGAAACCTGCGCACCGTCGTGGCGCACGGTCGAGACGGTCGTGCCTTCGACCAACGCATGGTTCGCATCCTGCATCGCGAAGTGGCTGGGCAAGAACGGCGCAAGGTGCTTCTTCGCTGCGACCGGGCCAACACCCGGACCGCCGCCACCGTGAGGAATGCAGAAGGTCTTGTGCAGGTTGAGGTGCGAGACATCTCCACCAAAGTCGCCGAAGCGAGCGAATCCGGTCATGGCGTTGAGGTTTGCACCATCGACATAGACCTGTCCGCCAGCTTCGTGCACGGCAGCAGCGATGTCGCGAACGGCGACCTCGTACACGCCGTGGGTCGACGGGTAGGTGATCATGAGGGCCGAAAGCCGGTCGCCGGCTTCAGCAATCTTGCTGCTCAAGTCGTCAAAATCGACGTTTCCGTTCTCATCACACGCGACAACCACAACCTGCATGCCCGCGAGAATCGCGCTGGCAGCGTTCGTGCCGTGCGCGCTCGAGGGGATGAGACACACGGTGCGCTGTTCGTCACCGCGCGACAGGTGGTAACCGCGAATGGCAAGGAGTCCGGCGAGCTCGCCCTGGCTACCGGCGTTGGGCTGCAGCGAGACCGTGTCGTAACCGGTGACGTCAACGACCCAGGTCTCGAGCTGGCGAATCAATTCGAGGTAGCCTTCGACGTCGCTGGCTGGAGCGAATGGGTGAATGCCACCAAATTCGCGCCAGGTCACCGCTTCCATCTCGGTTGCCGAGTTGAGCTTCATTGTGCACGAACCGAGCGGAATCATTCCTCGGTCGAGCGCGTAGTCGAAGTCGGCAAGTCGCTTGAGGTAGCGCATCATGCTGGTCTCGGATCGGTGCGTGTTAAACACCGGGTGAGTCAAGTAGTCGACACCGCGACGCAAAGCGCCGGGGATGTTGGCCGGGGTGGCCGACGCGTCGCCTGACTTTTCAGCACCGGCACTTGCTCCAAAGAAACCAGCAATCGTTGCTATCTCAGCCCACGAGACGGTCTCGTCAATCGAGACACCGACGTGATCGGCGTCGACCTCGCGCAGCAAGAAGCCTGCCTTCATCGCGGCCGCGTGAATCTTTGCCGCACCACCTGCAACGTGAACGAGCAGGGTGTCGAAGAACGCGTCGTGAACGACCATCACTCCGGCTGCCGTGAGGCGGCTGGCCAAATCGGTCGCCTTGTCGTGCACGTCCTGCGCGATCTGGCGAATGCCCTCGGGGCCGTGATACACGGCATACATTCCGGCCATGACCGCAAGCAGGACCTGCGCAGTACAGATGTTTGACGTGGCCTTTTCGCGACGGATGTGCTGCTCCCGCACCTGAAGCGTGAGTCGGTATGCCGGCTCACCCACGGCGTCGACCGAGACACCCACGAGACGGCCAGGCATGCTGCGCTCGAGTCCGCTCTTGACGGCCATGTAGCCCGCGTGCGGACCACCGAACCCAAGTGGAACTCCGAAACGCTGGCTTGTGCCGACGGCAACGTCTGCACCAAGCGTCGCCGGAGACGCGAACAGAGTGAGGGCAAGTAAGTCAGCTGCGACAACCGCGAGCGCACCGTGCGCGTGAACGGCTTCGATGACGTCACTCGGGTCTGCGAGACGGCCCGAAGCGCCGGGGTACTGAATCAAGGCGCCGAAGCAGGCTGGAACATCCTCGCCCGCAGCGAAGTCAACTTCGACAATCTCGATGCCGAGTGGTTCCGCGCGACCGAGAATGAGCGACT